>JAERML010000112.1 GCA_016844425.1 Bacteroidota bacterium | reverse complement strand
GCGACGCACGTGGACCAGCACCCCAGCTTAACCAATCTTTGATGAACTGCGGTGCGTGCTCTGTCTTCGGCCGCGAGCGTGTCGTCAGGTGAACCGCGTACTCAATGACGTTGTCGGCTACCGGGACCCGCCGGATCAGATCCTGAAACACCACGATCTGGTTCCCGGTCAGTATGTGGTTGAGTTGTGGAACGAACAGACTGGTGGTGGACTTGACGATCTGAAGCTCCTCGCCGCGCGATGGATAGTCAAGCCACAGGTTGAACATGAACCGGTCGAGCTGGGCTTCCGGCAGGGGATACGTCCCCTCCTGCTCGATGGGGTTCTGCGTTGCAAGGACGAAGAACGGCTCCTGGAGGGTATACGTCTGTCCGGCGGCAGTAACGCGATGCTCCTGCATGGCTTCGAGCAGTGCAGCCTGCGTCTTCGGAGGAGTCCGGTTGATCTCGTCTGCAAGGACGATGTTGGCGAAGACGGGGCCCTGGATGAACTTGAACGTCTTGGCTCCCGTCGAGGTGTTTTCTTCGATGATCTCTGTGCCGGTAATGTCGCTCGGCATCAGGTCCGGGGTGAACTGGATGCGGTTGAATTTCAGATCGAGCACCTGAGCGAGCGTCCGGATCAGGAGGGTTTTGGCGAGGCCCGGTACCCCGACCAGCAGACAGTGGCCTCGGGCGAGGAGGGCAATCAACAACTGTTCAACAATCCCGTCCTGACCAACGATGACCTTGGCGATCTCGCGCCGGAGCGCGTCGTATGAATCCTTCAGCTGATGCACGGAATCAACATCATTCGTGCTCACGGCTACCTGCGTTTTCGCCAACGTCCATTCCTTCCTGTTAAAGGCGTGACTGCCAGTAGATCTTTCCCTTCAACTCCTCAAGCCAAGCGCTGTACTCATGTGTCTTTTTGTAGTTCAATGCCAGCGCTTCCAGCCGGTGGTAGTCTTGTTCGAGGGAAATAGGATGAGCGGGAGTACGCCGCTTCAGGAGGACAATGTGGTATCCATCAAAGCCCCCTTCCGCAAGCCGCGCTGGTTCGCTGATCTCACCCTGTTTCAGCGGCGCGACGGTGGGGTAGAAACTCTTGTTAATGGATTGCAGCTCCGCAGTCCCCAGACTCCCCCCGAGGATGGCCGTCTCTTCGTTCTCGGAATACTTCTTGGCAAGCTCGGCAAAGCTCTCCCCGTTCAGCGCGCGGGTCCGGAGAGAATCCAGAAATGCGATAATTGCCTGGTTGTCCGCCTCGGTTCGCTCGACCCGGATCAAGATATGGCGGGCGTGGACCGCGTCGCCGCGGCGTTCTAAGAGTTGGATGATGTGGTAACCGAAGTCCGTCTCGACGATGCCGGAGATCTGATTGGGTTGGAGGCTGAAGACAGCCGTTTCGAACTCCTTCACAAACTGTCCGCGCCGCACGAACCCAAGGTCTCCACCCTGTGCCGCAGAGCCCGGGTCTTCCGAACGCCGCTTTGCCAGCTCCGCAAAATCAACACCGACCTTTACGCTGTCGAGAATTGTCTGCGCTTTGGCCCGTCCGGCAGCTTTTGCTGAAGCACCGGGTTTCAGCTTGATTGCAATATGGGTGAGGTCGACTTCTTCGGGGACCTGACCGATACTGTCCTTATACTGTGCGAAAAACTCCTCCACCTCCCGTCGGCTAATCTGTGCCTGGCCAAACCGCTGCTGTTGGAGGCGCTGGGCGAGAAGGTTCTTCCGCATCTCATCACGGAACTCCCGCTTGATCCTGCTAATCGGCATTCCGTACACTTCTTCGAGTTTGCTCTCAGAGCCGAACTGCGCCACACGCTGCTGAATGGTGGCATCCAGCTGCTGCTGCACCTCATCATCAGACACCACCACGCTGTCCTCGATCGCCTTTGCCACAATCAGTTTCTCGTTGATCATGGACTGAAGGACCTGCTCTTTCAGTCCCGGCGTGTTGGGGTCGAGCTTGTTGTTGAAGATGAAAAACTGGAGTTGTGCATTCAACTCCGATTCAAGTATCAAATCGTTATCGACCACCGCGACAATCCTGTCCAGCACCTGTCCGGAGACAGGAACGACGAACAACAGTAACATCAGTATCCGCGCACGAATCTTCATCATCCACCACCTCGTTGTGTTATCCTTCATTGCTCAGTCACCGCCGCCGTTGTGTCGGCAAGGGGTATGCGCACTTCCACGGTGTGTTTTGCCCTGAGGTCTTTGACCAACTTCTCATATCGCGCCCGGCGTTGTTCGATCAAGACCCTGTCACGTATTTCCGCCCGGATGTACTCGAGGTCCGGCATCTCTCCCTGACGCCTCATGCCATGAACCGTCAGGACATAATAGCCATTGTCTGTTTTGGCGACAAAGGAAACCTCTCCCTTTCCCAACGTACGGGCGAGCTTCCAGAGTTCCTGGGGATACAGATTTGACCGAGTAAAATATTGCTTGTCCGCGACCTGTAACAATAGCGCCCGCATGAGAGAATCTGTTTGTATCTGGCGAAGTGCGTCGCTCCACTCATTGCCACGGACGAGGCTTGAACGAAAAGCGTTGGCTACATCCCGCTCACCGAAGAGCGCAAAACTGATGTTGACCACGTCTTCGCGAAGGCGGAACGCATCTCCCCCGGCATTGTACAATGCCTGAATGGCGTCCTCACTAACATCAGCGGTGTCCTTGGTGTAGAGATTCCTGTCCAGCAAGGCACCCACGGCAAGGCGTTTCCTGGTGATCTCCAGTTGGCGACGAAGGGATTCCGTTTCCGCCAACCCCTGACGCACAGCCTCCTGATATAGGAGCTCGGTGTCAATCCACTCATTGATGTAGTCGCGGGTTTGTGCCCGGACATCCCCCAGCGAATCATGCACCGCAGCCAGCTCCTCCTCAGTAAGAAAAGACTGGTCGACGCGGGCAACATACGGGGTCTGCTGTTTGTCCCGGGAGCACCCCGCCATCCCGACGACGAGCAGCAGGGCACTCAGCGCGGAGATGCTCTTAGTTGTGGGGAGCAAATGCGTTCTTCAACACCTCGGGGTATTCAACAACGGGATACTGTTTCCGTAATCCATCCACCCACTCTTTTTCCAGGCGCTTCGACTCATACTCCTGGAATGCACTCGATACCTCCGTCCCCGCCTCGTCAAACGTCTTCTGCCGGATGGGGTCTTTCATGTTGAGGCGGACAATGGAATAACTGTTCTTGAACCTGAACGGTGCCGTGTACTCGCCTGCATCCAGTGAGTCCGCGCGCATCGTTCGTTCATCGGTTGTCACAGCAAGAACATGGCGATCCACGTTTCCCAGCACAAGAGGTCTTCGCTCGATCACCACCACATCCACGCGCCGGTACAACTTCTCGTTCTCATCGACTGCATCGGTCTGCGTGGATTTCACTGCCGGCCTGCTGACAGTGAATATACGTGACTCTGCGATGCCGAGTTTCTTTGCAAAGTGTGCCTTGATGGCATCGAACCGTTTGGTTGCAAGCTTGTTGCTTCGATCTCGCTTCGCAGAGGAGGTGTCGGTGTGTGCAATAAGCTGCACTTTCAGCCCCACATCCTGTTTCAGCTCCGCCGCGACACCTGCAAGAGCCTTGACGGACTGCGCAGAAACCTTTGCGGAACCGGCTGCGAAGATTGTCTGGAAGCTGGTGGGCATCCTCATGCGCGCAGAGTCGGCTTTCGCAATCTCCCCCATAGTCTTTCCGCTCTCCAGTTGTGCGTAGATCAGCAGTGCGAGGGAGTCGTTGGAGGCACGGATCTCTGTGATCTCCACGCGATCGGGAAACATGAACTTCTCCCGGTTTGCATCGAAGAAGACGCGTAACAGAGAATCCTGAACGGAGACCTTGCTCCACACACGATTCTGTTCGATCTGATAAAGGAGGATCCCGTCGTTGTAGTCCTTCATGATGGCGGCAAACTCGGGGTGGTCCCGGTCGATGGTTTCAGCCTTCACACCGAACACCAACTGCTCACCGATCTTGTCGATGGTGGACTTGATCCCCGCCGCGCGCAACGGGAGGTTGGCGAAATCGGGTCTGCTGTTGATAATGGAGACAACACTATCCACACTGACTTTCCTGGCTCCGAAAGAAAACATGGGGGATGTGCGGAGCGAAGCGGGGATGCCGGATGCCCACGCAGTATCTTTTGTGGAGATGTTGGAGTCCACGGAAGCGGAAAACTGTGCGAGCACATCCCCGTGCAGCTTAAACTGTGTTTCTTGCATCAACCGGGTCATGTACTTGTTGTATTCGTCCTGGAAGCGAACCTGCTGATAGACCTGCTGGACTTCCTTGCGCGCTTCGTCGAGGCTCTTTGGAGGTTTCGTTTCGTAGCACTTGATCAGGTGATAACCGTAGATCGTCCTGACAATCCCCGAAACCCGTCCCGGCCTTAGAGTGAAAGCGACCTCATCGAATGGCTGGATCCATCTGCGCCGTGCAAACCACCCGAGGTCTCCACCGCGGGGGGCCGAACCGGGGTCGCCGGAGTTGCGCATAGCCAGTTCTGCAAAATCAACACCCGTTCCCAGACTGTCTTGAATGGCCTTGATTTTCTCGAGCGCGGCGATCGTATCTTCCGGAGTCGGATCCTGCTTTTCAAAGCGGATCATAATATGGCTGCACTTGATCTCTCCCTGCACTGGCTTTTTGTCCACCAGCTTGATGATATGTAAGCCGAACTGAGTCCGGACCGGAGCGCTGGAGATCTCGCCGATCTTCATGTCCATTACAGCGTCTTCAAACGGGGGCACCATCTGTCCTGCCGTGAAATAGTAAAGGTCGCCATTGTTTTGCTTCGCCGAAGGGTCCTGCGAGTGTTCGACCGCCAGGGCGCCGAAATCAGCGCCTCCCTTTAGTTTCGCAATCAGTTCATGCGCTTTCGAATAAGTGGCAGTTGATTCTTCCGGAGTGGTGTTGGCAGTGAGATTGAGGAGGATGTGGCTTGCGCGGAACTCAGTCTGGCGGCGGTCATACATCCGCTTCACCCCCGGTGAGGTAACCTCGCGCTCGGTCAGGAACGAGGAAGCAAGGCTCCCTTTGTACATGTTGATCTCACTCTGGAGCGCCGGGTCCTTGTCAAGTCCCTCCCGGTACGCGTCTGCAAGCTTCAGGCGGAACTTCGTCACGAGCTGGAGGAACTTCTCCCGCTCGTCTTGTGTGGACTTTGCGGCTTGCTCGCGGCTACCATTACTCTTGATGTATAGTTCTTCGTACTCAGAGAGGGTGATTGGCGTGCTTCCCACTCTGGCCACAATGGCATCGTGCTCCTTCGGAGAGCAACCAGCCACCATCAGAATAAGACCGCACAGGGCAAAAGCATAGGTTGACTTCACGGCTGAACTCATAATGCGCATACTCAGTAATTGATTGGTACAGATGGGATTTGAGGGTTTTTTGGTTCAGAATAGTAACAAAAAACCGTCTGAGAATCAAGGAACAGCATTTTTCGATCAGAGGGGCCCGTCAGCGCCACGTGACGCTGATGCAAAAGGTGTTGAGGGACGGAAGTTCGTTCACAACG
>JAERML010000333.1 GCA_016844425.1 Bacteroidota bacterium | reverse complement strand
CTGCTTTCTCCAAAAACTTCCATGTCAACCCAACATCTCCAATCCACGCAAGTGCCTGCTGCTCCGCCTTGGGGAACACCAAAGTACCGCCAACGATTTGCACCTGCGTATCATTGATCTTCTCCCGCCGGAGCCTGCCGGAGAAACCAATAGAAAATTCTCTTGACAACATGCGGGCGTATCCCAAAGAAAACTGCTCATCGTAGGTCACTCGTGTCTCAATAGTAACGGGGGTGCTCCCTTGCGATGGGGTGAACGTCCCGCCTGGCAAGACAAACTCGAGGGATGTTCCGGGGGAGTACTGAATCGCAACGGCGTTGTCTTGCAGAAAGCGTTTCCCAAAACTGAATCCCTGAAGGACGAACCCGGCTTCTTCAATTGAAGTCGGGAAGTAGGTCACAGCGCCGATGTCCCAATCACGGATCGAGGTAAGTCCTGCGGGATTGAACACAAAACTTCTGCTGTCTGACGCCAGCGCGCCAAAGGCACCCATGCCGACCGCCTGCGGGCTGAAAAGGGACTGTCCATATGTCATTGATCCGATCATACATATGCTCAAGTGTAACAGGAGACGCCGGTATTGTATCATGGATTCCAGGCTGATCGGGAACCTATGGAAACTTAACAAATGTATTATGGACCTCTGACGCCTGGAGCAATACTTGTCCCCGGTAAGGCCGGATGACATCCTCCAACCTTCTATTGGACAGCACAAAGGTGAACACAAAATTCCTTCCGGGAGCTAGCAAACGAAGGAACTTCACTCCGAGGACTGCCCGGCCCCGGTTGAAAAGCGGCCGGAGATGAAGCAGACCCCGCGTTCGTCGCAGAACGGGATCGTACGCGCTGATGAAAATGGAGATGTTCCCTTCCCCCCGCCACAGCAATTCAAGGTTCTGATCTCTCGACAACGACGCTCCACCAACGGGAGCCAACACTCTCAGCTCTCCGGGAGACACGATTGAGGCACCAGTTGCATTGATGCTGTCCGCTGCCCAGGTGTACGTCTGATTCGATTGATACGTCGTGGTCAGATCCTTGACGTACTCAAAGCCGGCAACGGTGTCCGCCTGTGGTGCCTTCATCCTGATGATGTGAGGGATCCTGATCATTGGTGAGTTGTTCAGAAGGATGGGTCCGAGATTAAAGCCGTGGAAACCGATGGTTCTTTGATTGCGTCGGACCGGTCGGATTCTGTCCGCGAAGAAGACTTTCGAGAATGCAAATGAGTCAACCCGCGTTCCGGCATCATACGTCACCTTGTTGACAATAAGCAAACCGGCAAACGCATTTTCATCCGAGGGGAGTATGGCCGTCGAATCGATGGCGGTGAGTTCAACATCAGGATCCTCCTGCACGAGCGCGCTAACTTCCAGGAGATCCTCTTCGCCGTCAAGGACTATTGGCTCATTGCAGCCGAGAACCGCAACTGCAACGAAACAGCTCATGAGGATCAATCGTTTCATGACTCTTCCCTCTTTCTTGCGCGTCAATTAGTCGAAATCCTGTTTCAAATTCAACAACGGAAAAAACTTCCGGGGCCCTCTCCCCCATCTGAAAGAGAAGGTCCCGGATTCCCCTGCACTAGAATACCCTGTACGGTATTCCCCACCAGCTCGCAGAATACGGAGTGGCATCATCAAACAGCGTCCCTCGGGTAATCGCATCTACCCCAGCGTGGAAGAACCCACGGTGGAAGTGAACGAAGAACGGTCCCTGGTACACACGGGTGTACGTGCCGTTGCCGTTATTCACCTCGGAGATCAATTGCATGCGGAATCTGCGTTTCTGGAATGTCCCCACGCCATACCGTAGCGCTACGAGATCAGTATCAGGCGAGGCGCTGACAACTGTTGCCTGAACGACAATCCGTGCTGACGGATCAAGCTGAGGAAGATCCTTTCGGCCCCCATGGAACATGGACATCCAACGATAGCGGAGGTAGTAGTTCAATGGATCGGTCACCGTTATCGTGTCCCCGTTCGGGAGAAACAATCGTCCCACCGTCCACCAGCGACGTTGCAACAGGAACCCAGTTCAGCCAGAACCGTCGGGTCTCGCGTCCAACGCGCTTGAAGATGATGTTGCGGTCGGAGTTGTCGGTAAACGTTTTCTCCACCAGCACCGTGTCGCCGGCTCCGTTTATCCCGCGAATCTTGAAGATACCATCGATCACCTTGTGGACATGAACGAACGCAATTGTATCTCCCGGCTGGATGGTATCGGTCACTGTCCGGATAACCCGTGTAACGAACCGGCCCCAGCGAAGCGGAGTGATGGCTGCGTCAATCTTGCCAAATGTCCCGTAGTCCGTCGGCGCGATTTCCTGGTCGTCGAACGTCACCACATCGTTCTGCACAAACTCGTCGTTTGTGGCATAGTACACACGCGCAGACTGCTCATTGGTTACGCCGGACGGTGCATTATCGTCGCCCGGACCGGTGCTGTCCTTGGCGCATCCGGAAACCAGCATCCCGACGAGAGCCAGGATTCCCCACAGCACTGCAAGAGAGTTCTTCATGATGTTGCTCCTTTTGTTGGTGATTGTGTAACGTTATTTGCTTGAACATTTCTGCCATGGATAACTCCAACCTTCGTGCCAAACGGAAAAAGACCCCCTTGGGTGGTAGCTTGATCGGGTTAACGCGCTGAAAGAAATGGAGTTAGAGAAACACAGGGGACGGAATACTGATCGGGGAGAAACCTACCAACTGCGGGAATCCATCTGCGAAGTGCGGGAAAAGAGGTAATCCTGCGAGAGATCGGTCGGCTAAGGGAAATGAGTCAATCGGCATCTGGAGATGAATCCGGGAGCTTCCACAACCCTCTGAAGTACGCTTCCGCTGTCTGCTCCAGATACGGATGAAAACGCTGTGGGAGGTTTTTGGTCTTGGGTTTCAAGAGCGAGCGCGTCGCCTCCCATGGCTGCGTCGTATCAACCGCCCCGGATATGTTGGAAAGATACTCCATCAGTTTCTTCCGAACTCTCTCATTCACGACGCCATCGGCCGAAAGGGAAATGTGTTGAATGGCCTTCTCAACATCGAACCCCTGTTCAACAAATATCTTGAGACATTGACCGCGGAGATGCTCTGCCACCGTCCCGCGATTCAACCCTCCCAGCTCTTCCGCCGTTTCAGAAACAGAGTTTCGCAAGAACCCCTTCTCGCCCACCGATTCCAGGATCTGATCTTCAATGGCTATACCACCTTTCACCGCTGATGCAACCTCCTCTGAGAGGTCCTTCACGTTAATCATGTTTCGCTGCTCTGCTTTTGCCAACAGCACAGCACGCGTAATGACGCTCTACAATTCCCGAATATTACCCCGCCAACCGTGACTCTGCAGCGCGTCCATTACATTTTTCGAAACTCGCATCCCGCTCCCATCCCGTACCAGAAAGTGATTGATCAGCAACGGGATATCCTCCTGACGATCCCGAAGAGGAGGAAGGCTGACCGTAAGAACATTCAAGCGATAATAGAGATCCTCG
>JAERML010000111.1 GCA_016844425.1 Bacteroidota bacterium | reverse complement strand
CAAGGGCTAATAGCCTAAAGCTCCATCGGAGCGACATGAAGCTTGCTTGGGAATGATAACGACCATTAACAAAAAGCCGATGCGTAACATCAGTTAGTCATGTTCATTGGAGTGTCTTGAAGGACAAAATCAGAATAGCATCCGGTCAGGGTTTCTGGGGTGATTTGCAGACTGCCCCCTACGATCAGGTGAGCAAAGGCCCGATTGATTATATCATGATGGACTTCCTGGCTGAAGTTACAATGTCCATCATGCAGAAACAGAAGAAGCGTAATCCAGAACTTGGCTACGCAAAGGACTTGGTGCCGTTGGTCGAGCACATCCTGCCGACCTGCATGGAGAAAGACATCAAGATCATCACGAACGGCGGTGGTGTGAACCCTGCGGGATGCCGGGACGCAATCTTCAAATGGGCCCGCAAGAAGGGAATCAAAAACCTCAGGATCGGCGTCGTCCTCGGCGATGACATCCTCGATCAGTTGGATGCTCTCAACGCCAAAGGCATTGCACTCAACAACATGGAGACCGGAGAGAAACTCGATTCCGTTCGAGAGAAGGTGATGAGTGCGAACGTGTACTTCGGTGCATGGCCAATCGTTGATGCGTTGCAGCAAGGCGCTCAAGTGATCATTACGGGCCGCACGACAGACACCGGACTTACATTAGCTCCGATGATCTATGAGTTCGGTTGGAAGCATGATGATTGGGACAAGATTGCGGCCGGGACGGTTGCGGGCCACATCCTCGAGTGTGGTGGGCAGGCAAGCGGTGGTAATTTCTCGGCAGACTGGCGGGCTGTGCCGGACATTGCCCACATCGGGTTTCCCATAGCCGAGGCATATTCGAATGCGGAGATCGTCATTACGAAGCACGAGAATACGGGCGGGCTCGTCTCTCTCCAGACTGTGAAGGAACAACTCCTCTACGAGATCGGCAATCCCTCGAACTATATCACTCCAGACTGTGTTGCAGATTTTACGACGATCCAGTTGGATGAGGTTGGGATGAACAGGGTTAAAATGTTTGGTGTCAAGGGGAAAGCGGCAACCGACTCGTACAAAGTATCCATGTCGTATCTCGATGGCTACACCGCCATCGGCACGCTGACGTACGCATGGCCCGATGCGCTTGATAAGGCAAAGGCGGCAGACCAGATCCTACGGACGCGGCTGGCAGACCTGGGGCTGAAGTTCGATGAGATCAGGTCGGAGTTCATGGGATACAATTCGTGCCATGGTCCTCTTTCGGTAATGCCCAGCGAGATAAATGAAGTCGTGCTCCGGTTCGGTGTCCGGGGGCATGACCATGCTGCCGTAGAACGATTTGGCAAAGAGCTGGCCCCGCTGATTCTGACGGGCCCTCCGGCGGTGACCGGATTTGCCGGCGGCAGACCCAAACCAAGCGAGGTGATCGCTTACTGGCCGGCCTTGATGCCCAAGTCGGCAGTGAAGCCCGTTGTTGAAGTAACAGAGGTATGAACGCGAAATGAGAATCAGGCTTTTGGACATCGCTCACGCCCGCTCGGGTGACAAAGGAGATACCGGCAACGTTGGCGTCATCGCCCGGAAGAAGGAGTATTACCCCCTCCTTACAAAGTACCTGACGGTCGACCGGGTGAAGAAGCACTTTGAAGGAATCGCCCTCGGAAAGGTGGAACGGTTTGATATGCCCAATCTCTGGGCGATCAACTTCCTCCTGCACGAGGCATTGGGAGGGGGCGGCACAAAGTCTTTGAAAAATGATGCGCAGGGAAAAACCCTCAGCAGCGCCATGCTTCGGATGGAGCTGGATATCGATGAACGGATTACATTGTAAAGGATCGGATCATGTTTGAAGACGAGAAGCAGTCGATTAAGGAACTCCGCCAGCAGATGATGTCACTCCGAGGTTATCTTTGACCTCAATGCCAAGGAACAGGATGTAGCTGCGCTTCAGGCAAAGACCGAGTCTCCCGAGTTCTGGAACGACAACGTTACGGCTCAGAAGGTGATGCAGAAGATCAGCGCGCAGAAGGAATGGATTGACGCCTGGAATGGCCTGAAGCAGAAGCTGGAAGACGCCGAGTCGCTGGTGCACCTTGCAGAAGAGTCGAATGAGCCATCTTTCGTCGATGAACTTAACCGCGAGCTTGCAGGGGTGAGGCAGGGGATTGGCGAGCTGGAGTTCCGCAACATGCTCAGCGGTGACGATGACGAACGGAATGCAATCCTGACGATACACTCCGGCGCAGGTGGAACAGAGGCGCAGGATTGGGGTGAGATGCTGCTCCGGATGTATATCCGGTGGGCGGAGCGGAAGGGATACAAGGTTGCACTTGTCGATCGATTGGATGGTGACGGGGCGGGCATCAAGAGTGCGACTGTCGAGATCTACGGCAAGTATGCCTACGGGTACATGAAAGCGGAAAATGGCGTTCACCGCCTCGTCCGCATCTCCCCCTTTGATGCCAACGCACGCCGGCACACCTCATTTGCCTCGGTGTTTGTCTATCCCGAAATGGACGACGACGTGGAAATCGAAATCAACCCCGCCGATCTGAAGGTCGATACCTACCGCTCCGGTGGCAAAGGGGGGCAGAACGTCAACAAGGTGGAGACGGCCGTCCGGATTACGCACGTTCCCTCCGGCATCATTGTAGCATGTCAGCAGGAGCGGTCGCAGTTCCAGAATAAGGAGCGCGCACTGAAGATGCTGAAGTCCCAGTTGTACCAGCGCCGCAAGGAAGAGGAGGAAGCCCGCCTCAGCGCAATCGAGAGTACGAAGAAGAGAATTGAGTGGGGGAGTCAGATCCGATCGTATGTGTTCCATCCCTACAACATGGTGAAAGACCACCGGACCGACGTGGAGACGAGTGATGTTCAGGGTGTAATGGATGGGGCCCTGGATGAGTTCATCAAAGGATACCTGATGGAGTTCAGCTCGAAAGGGACCGGCTAAGGTTCATGTCCTACACCACACTCATCGCGAAACGCTATTTCCGCTCACGCCAGAACGGCGGATTCATCTCATTCGTCACCTTCATCGCGATTCTCGGTGTTGCACTAGGGACGGCTACGCTCATCATTGCGCTGGCCGTACTTGGTGGATTTGAGAAGGAGATTACCGAGAAGGTGGTCGGGTTTACGAGTCATGTGCAGGTACTCGGTTTCCAGAACCAGGCACTGACGAATTATGAGACTCATACGCGGGAGATCGAGGACAGTGTTCAGTTTGTCCGTAGTGTCGCGCCGTTTGTCTCCCGTGAGGCATTGATTCGTTCGCGCGAAGGAGTGGATGGCATCTTCCTCAAAGGCATCGACCCACTCAAGGACATTTCCACAACGGCGAAGTTCATCGTTGCCGGCAAGTATGAGATTGACCGGAGACAGGGATCGTTGCCGAAGCTCGTGATCGGGAAAAAACTGGCGGCGCGGCTGGCACTTGAGGTCGGCGATCGCGCGACAGTCTTCGGGATTGGTCGGCTGGTGGAGCAGGGGCAGCTGCGTGTGATGCAATTCAGGGTAAGCGGCATCTATGAGAGCGGGATGGCGGAGTATGATGATATCTATGCCTTCACCTCGCTCGTGGATGCGCAGACGATCTTTCAGATGGGGAATGCTGTCTCCGGGTACGACGTACTGCTCACACGGATCGACAGTGCAGCGGTGGTGTCCGATCGGATTCAGGAACTACTGGGGTACCCCCACTATGCGCGGACCGTCTTCGAAAACTACCGCAACCTGTTCAGCTGGATCGAATTGCAGAAACAGCCGGTCCCCATCGTTCTTGGCCTTATCATTATCGTGGCAACAGTCAACATCATCGGGACGCTCCTGATGATGGTACTCGGCAAGACGCGTGAGCTCGGCATCCTGATGTCGTTGGGCGCCTCCCGGTGGGGGATTGCCGGGATATTCCTCAAACAGGGAGGGGTCATCGCTGTCGCAGGAACGCTTCTCGGCGACCTGCTTGCGTACCTTCTCTGCTACTCGCAGATGGAATACAAGTTCTTCTCACTCCCAAGCGACATCTATTTCATGACATCGGTTCCCATCTTAATGAGCCTCTGGCATTACGCAGTGGTCTCGGGCATTAGCGTTGGATTGTGCCTTATCAGTGCCCTTATTCCGGCCCGGCTTGCCTCCCGGATGAATCCCGTTAACGCCATCAGGTTTGCCTGATGCGATACGAACGGTTCATAGCGCAACGATACCTCCGGTCGAAGCAGCAGATGCGGTTCATCAACATCATCATGCTTGTTTCCGTACTGGGGATTACTGTCGGGGTGGCGGCCCTGATCATCATTCTCTCTGTGTTTAACGGGTTCAACAGCGTTGTCACGCAGGTTCTCGTGGGGTTTGACCCGCATATCAAGATCGAGGCGGAAAAAGGGAAATCGCTGCAACTCTCGGATTCTCTTCTCTATATTCTAGAGGGGGATGAACGGATAGCCGGCTGGTCGCCATACATCGCCAACAAGGCATTGCTGGTGACGCCGCAGTTCAACCGCGTTGTGCTGATCAAAGGCGTGGCGGACTCAACGATTGATCAGGTATCCGGTGTGAAACAAAGCACGATGCTGGGAGAGTTTCGCTTTGCCGACGTGCCTTCGTCTGCCGGCATCGTGATCGGTCTCGCCCTTGCCGACCGGCTTGGCGCAACGGTGGGGTCGGAGATCACGATCGTCAGTCCGGTGGGTGTGGACGCCATGCTGATCCAATTCGGTCAGCCAACCATGAGGAAATGTCGGGTGGTGGGTATCTATGACTCGAACAACAAAGACTACGACGCGCACTATGCATTCGTTTCGCTAGATACGGCGCGGCAACTTTTTCAGTTTCAAAACACCGTCAGTGGTGTTGACATGCGCCTGCATTCCATTCAGAACGCAGATGCTATGAAAGGCTCGCTCCGCGCCAGGTTGAGAGAAGGCTATATGATCTCGACGTGGTACGATCTTCACAAGGATCTCTATTCAGTAATGCAGGTGGAGCGGTGGGCCGCGTATATCATTCTGTGCCTGATTGTCGGAGTTGCGACATTCAACGTCCTCGGGTCGCTCACCATGGGGGTGATTGAGAAGAGGAGAGACATCGGTGTTCTGAAGGCACTCGGTGCGACGCATGGGAGTGTCGTTCGCCTGTTCATGTTTGAAGGGATCCTCGTCGGGACAATTGGAACGGTGGTGGGTACGGTTATCGGCCTCGCTGTCTGCTATTTGCAGATCGAATATCAGATCTTTCCCCTTGATCCTAACGTATACATCATCCCTGCAATCCCGGTGGAGATCCGGGGGAGTGACTTCGTAGCGGTATCGGTTGCATCGATGGTGTTGTGCACACTTGCCTCTCTGTACCCGGCGCTGCGTGCCGCACGTATGTTGCCCGTTGAATCCATTCGTTGGGAATAAGAATGACCCTGAAGAAGAAACCGGCCCCCACGATCATTCGGACGGAAGGTGTGACACGCACCTTTCTTGCAGGTGAAGAGTCGGAGAAGAAGCTCTATGTCCTTCGCGGAATCAATCTCACCGTGGGGAAAGGGGAGATTATTGCTATCGTAGGGGCGTCAGGAGC
>JAERML010000110.1 GCA_016844425.1 Bacteroidota bacterium | reverse complement strand
GGACAGGCCGGGATTGCAGCAAATCCTGCCGGCGCCAGATTCTCGAACCGCGCATAGCGGTGAACAAACGCAAGCTTCACGTCATCGATCGGCCCGTTTCGCTGCTTGCCGACGATGATGTCCGCCATGCCGGCAACCTCGGCTGCTTCCTCGGAGTTCGGGTCGATGTACATCTCCGGCCGGTGGACGAACGCAACCACATCGGCGTCCTGCTCGATTGCGCCCGACTCGCGCAGGTCCGAGAGGATCGGACGTTTGTCGTTTCTGCTCTCCACCGCGCGACTCAACTGCGAGAGCGCGACAACCGGAATATTCAGCTCCTTCGCCAGCGCCTTGAGCGAGCGAGAGATTGCAGAGATTTCCTTCTCGCGGCTTTCAGAACCCTTCGGACCCTGCATCAACTGAAGATAGTCCACGACGATGAGACCGACGTTTCGTTCTGCTTTCAGCCGACGTGCTTTTGCGCGGAGCTCGAGAATGCCAAGACTTGCCGTGTCGTCTATGAACATGTTTGCGTTCGTGAGCCGGCCCGCCGCGATGCTCAGCTTCTTCCAGTCGTCTTCCGGCAGTCGGCCCGTCCGGACTGCGTGCGCATCCACCTTGGCTTCCGCACAGAGGAGGCGCATCACCAACTGCTGCGTGGACATTTCGAGAGAGAAAATGCCGACGGGTGTGGGTTTCTCGCTGTGGAGCGCCGCGTTGCGGGCGATCGAGAGGGAGAGTGCCGTCTTGCCACAGCTGGGACGACCGGCGATGATAATCAGGTCGGAGTTCTGAAATCCGCCGGTGAGCGTGTCGAGGTCCCTGAACCCGGTCGGCACTCCCGTGACACCACCATGCTTGCCGTGGATGCTCTCCAGCATCTCCAGCGTGTCATGGACCGCAGAGTGCATTGTGACAAAGCTCTTCTTGAGTCGCTTCTCCGAAATCCTGAAGATCGCCTGTTCCGCTTGATCCAGAAGGTCGAACGCATCCTCCGTCGGTGCGAAGGCGCGTGCGGCCACAGCAGAGGTTGCGGCAATGAGGTTCCGCATCAACGCCTTCTCGAGCACGATGCGGGCATGATACTCCACGTTCGCTGCCGACGTCACCTGCATCGTCAGTTCCACCAGATACGGCTCGCCCCCCACCACCTCCAGGTGACCACGGCGGCGCAGCTCCTCCGCCAGCGTAATGGTATCCACTGGCTCGCTCCGCTCAAACATCGCGATCATGGCCTGGTAGATCTTCCGGTGATACTCGGCATGGAAGGCGTCGTCCTCCAACACCTCTATCACTTTCGAGATAGCTTCCTTCTCCAGAAGCATCGCACCGAGAACCTGAGCCTCCACGTCCACTGCTTGCGGCGGGACACGCCCCTCCGGCAACGGCCGCTCAACTGCAAGGTCTATTCCTCGTCGTATAACAGCTTCAGCCATGTGGTGCTTCGATTCTCTGAAGTGACTCTGTCGTATGCTTAATTCTTCGCAACCAGTTCATCATGCAGCTTTCGGATAGCTTGTACATCTTCCCACGCCGGCCGTTTCCAGTTTGGGTTGCGCAGCAGCGCAGCGGGATGATAGGTCACCATCAACGGGATTTCCCGATAGGTGAGAACGCGCCCACGCAGCCTTCCGAGACTTTCCGTCGTACCCAGCAAGTTCTCCGCTGCAGTCAGGCCAAGACACAGGATCACCTTCGGCTTCACGAGCTCGACCTGTTTTTGGAGGTACGGGATGCACTGTTCTACTTCCTCCGGTAACGGCTTCCGGTTCCCGGGCGGGCGGCACTTCAGGATATTGCAGATGTACACATCTTCCCGTTTGAACTGGATTGCCTCAAGAATCTTGTTGAGCAACTGGCCTGCTCTTCCAACGAAGGGTTCCCCCTGTGCGTCTTCATCGGCGCCGGGTGCTTCACCGACCAGCATGAACGTCGCCTTCGGGTTACCGATACCGAACACGAACTTCGTCCGGGTCGCACCAAGCGGACACTTCATACATGTACAGATCTGTTTGTTTAACTCATCGAGTGACGCCGCCGTTCCCCATGGCTCCGTGGTGATGGACGGCGTAGCGGGGGCCGGGAGATCGAAGAGGAGTGGTTCCTCTGCAACCGCCAGTGCTTTCTTTGCCGGCATGGCAGGTTCTTTCTGTGTGGTTTGAGGCTCGACCATCAACAGCTCACCGAAGAGATCCTGTTCGATCTGGAAGAACTGCTTGAGTGCGGTGAAGGGATCGGTGGTTTCCCCGTCGGTGCGTATTGTCTGATCGTCCGGCATACCGGATACTACCTGGTTGGGAAGGAAGACTACTTCAGAAGCGGTACCACCCGGTTTAGCAGTTCGTTTGCCACATCGAACTTCGACATCCTCGGGAGTTGCTCAACCGTGCCCGCCGCTGTTATTACGGTGACAACATTCGTATCCGTTCCTAATGCCGCCCCTTCGTCATTGGGGTTGTTCAGCACGATCGCATCGAGCCGCTTGGACAACAACTTTTCCCGTGCATTCGCTACACCGTTCTCCGTTTCAAGAGCAAACCCCACGAGCACCTGGCGTGTCTTCTTCTCGCCAAGCGACTTCAGGATGTCGGGATTCTTCCGTAGTTGCAGCGTGTAATCCTCGCCGGCATGTGCGTTCCGTTTGATCTTCTGCTGCTCGGGGGCCGCCGGAGCGAAGTCCGCCACTGCCGCCGACATGATCACCACATCCGCGGACGGGAACTCCTTCTCCACGGCCACCTTCATCTCAACAGCAGTGTTAACATCGATGCGCGTGGTGTTGCGAGGCGTCTTCAACGTGACCGGACCGCTAACGAGAGTCACCTCGGCGCCACGCAACGCGGCGGCTCTGGCGATCGCAAAGCCCATCTTGCCGGACGACCTGTTCCCTATGTAGCGGACAGGGTCAATCGGTTCCTGTGTCGGACCAGCAGTGACGAGCACTCGCTTTCCCCGCAGATCCCGGTGAATCTTTTCAAGTAGTCCATCCACGGCTTTGATCAGCACATCCAGCTCAGGTAAGCGCCCGGGTCCGGTGAGCCCGCTGGCAAGCTCGCCTGCCTCGGGGTCGACTATGAAACATCCGGTTTCCTTCAGCGAACCGATATTCCGCTGGGTTATCTCGTTCTGCAACATGTCCACATCCATGGAGGGAGCCAGCATCAGCGGACAACGAATGGCAAGGACGAGAGTAGAGAGAAAATCATCGGCGAGACCGTGGGCAATTTTCGCGATTGTGTTCGCGGTGGCCGGCGCGATCAGCATTACGTCACCCCAGAGGGCAAGATCAATGTGCTTCGTCCACTGCGCGGTGGTTTGATCCGGCGATGGGGGGAACATTTCCGCGATTATTTCTCTGCGGGAGAGTGTGGAGAGTGTGAGCGGCGTGACAAACTGGGTGGCGGCCCGCGTCATCACCACCTGAACCTCGGCACCCGCCTTTACGAACTCCCGCACCAGCCAGGCGCTCTTGTATGCAGCGATGCCTCCGGTGACTCCCAGAAGAATATGTTTGCCGGTAAGCATATTGCGGCCCTGCACTGACTATTCTTCGTCTTCCTCTACCGGCGGAGGGACCTCTTCCTTCTCCTTGTACCGCCATTCCAGCTTGTCGCCAAGCAATTCATCGAGCGACACATCCGTCGGCTTGGGACGCTTCTCGAACTCGAGACTGATCTTCAGCTGATCCGGGTTGATGTCGTTCTCCTCATTCTCCGACTCGGTCTTCGTGGCAAACATCTCCACACGCTGGTTGAACTCGATCTTCGTCTCTTCATTGATCTGTCGAGCTCTCTTCGACGCAGCAACAATCGCCTCGTGGACGTTCTTCGCTGTGTCGGTGAAGATCTGGATGTTCAACGGTTTGATAGGCATATATCGTACTCCCGATTAGTGCTGGTGTAAGTAGTGTTCAACAATTGTCTGGACTTCGTCAATCGCCCTGTGAAGCTGGTCGTTTGCTACTTTGTGGTCCTACTTTGTGGTCGAACGCATTCCCGAGTTCCAACTCCATGGGCACGCGCGCCATCCGCCGCGCGGTGGTTTCCTCATCTTCAGTCTTGCGGTCCCGCAGCCGCTGCTGCAACACTTCAACGCTCGGCGGACGGATGAATATCAGCAATGCGGCCGGATACTGTCGCTTGATCGAGAGTCCCCCCTTCACGTCCACATCAAACAACAGATGCAGGCCCATCTGCAGTGCCTTGCCCACCTCCTGCTTGAGTGTGCCGTACCGGTTCCCATAGATTTCTTCCCACTCGACGAACTCTCCCGCCGCCACCTTGTTCTGGAACTGATCCCCGGTCAGGAAGAAGTAGTCTTTTCCTTCCGTCTCGCCGCTCCGTTTCGGCCGGGTGGTGGCCGAGACAGAAAACTCAAGGGAGGGATTACGCTTCATGATCTCGTGGGCAATAGTAGTCTTGCCCGATCCGCTCGGCGCGGAGATAACGATCAATTTACCCGGAGCCATGTCACTCGATATTCTGCAGCTGCTCGCGGATCTTTTCCAGCTCTTCCTTGATGCCGACCACGAGGTGCGCGATCTCCGCAGCGCTGGACTTCGAACCGATGGTGTTGGCCTCCCTATTCATCTCTTGAATGAGGAAGTTGAGTTTGCGGCCGGCTGCTTCCGTGCTCTCGAAGGCTCCAAGGAAGAACTTGTTGTGACTGCGGAACCGGACGCATTCTTCGGTGATATCGAGCCGGTCAGCCATGAGTGCCAGTTCCATTTCGAGCCGGCCTTCATCCACGGGCTCTTTCTCCAGCAGCTGCGTGATTCTCTCGCGCAGACGGAGTCGCTCAGTGGGAACTTGTTCCCGGGCAATCTGTTCAATCTCGGTCAACTTCTGCTCAATGTTTGCAATGCGTTGGGTGAAGTCCTTCTTCAACTCTTTCCCCTCATCCTCCCGCATCCCCACCAGCTGATCGATCGCCTTGTCCAGGGCCTGTTGTGCAACCCCCCATTCCTCTTCGTCGGTGCTCTCCATTTCCTGTTGTTCAATCACTTCAGAGAAACGGAGAAGGTGTTCCAGTTTTACCGTTTCTTTCAGTTTGACGGTTTTTCTGAGCTGGTTCAAAAGCTTGTAGTATGACTTCGCCGCGGAGGCGTTAATCTTCAGCGGCAGAGTGCCATTGGTTTCCCTTTCCACCGTTAGCACGAGAGTAATCTTCCCCCGGGAGACTCTCCGTCGGAGGATCTCCTTGATTTCATTTTCACGAAGGGAAAGCGAACGGGGCAGACGGGCCGTTACTTCAAGGAACCGGCTATTGACGCTTCGGAGTTCTACAGCGATGGCTATTCCCTTGGAACTGGCCTCGCTTCTCCCGTAGCCGGTCATACTGGCTATCATGGAACCTCATTCTTGGACTCTTGGAACACAAAAATACGAAAATGGGCCTGCAGTTGCAATGGAAAGTTTCGAACCTCTTTCGCACGCGCGAATCAACAACTTATCCACACCGAATCTGCGTTTCATTGGGAATCTTGGCGTTTTTCAATATATTGTTGATAACATCATGCTAAGTAATTACCACACCTTACGCTACGTTGCTTCCAGCCTTGATTCCAAATTGAAGGGGGCAAGGGTCGCTAGTGTCTTCTCCCAAACGAAGAACGAACTTGTGGTATCGTTCCGCAATCATGTTGAAAGCCTCATCGTTTCCTGTGAACCGCATGCCAACGCACTCTATCTCCACACTGGTTTCACCAGAGCACGGACAAACGCTGTCGATTTGTTTCCTGATGCCATTGATGCAACTGTCGTCTCCACTACGATGCATCCGTCGGATAGAATTGTCACTCTAAAGCTGGATACTGGGTTGTCAATCTCAGGGTTGTTCTTTGGCGCCAAAGCAAATGTACTTCTTATCGGTCCTGATGGCAAGATCCGCGATTCCTTCAAGGAAGCAAAGAAACTGGTTGGAACAGAACCCCAGTTTCGGGATGGTGAGCTTGTCTATGATTTAGCCCTGCTTGACGCTGCCGCAAAAGCGAATCCGGAATTGGCTCTATCGGCAATCATCAAGAAAGCTTTTCCATCTCTTGGCAACGTACTCGTCGAGGAGGTTCTTCACCGCTCCGGGATGGGTGGCTTAACTTCGGCTTCCGAATACACCGAGGAGACCAGGAGGTCCGTTCTCTCATCGCTTCAGCAAGTTCTTCAGGAACTGGCCTCTCCCCGACCGCGCGTGTACATCGAGAAGATAGGAGAAGATAGGCCGAGAGCTTTCTCATTAATTCCGCTCCATCATCTGTCCAAACTCGAGCCGCGGGAGTTCGACAGCATCCATGATGCCATACGATACGTACTCTCCCGGCAGCGGGCTACAGATTCGTTGACCGATGGGCGTTCCGCTATCGCGCTTCGTCTTCGTCGGTTTATTGAGAAGGCTCGGCGGACATTGAAAGCCATTGAAGACGACCTGCATGACACTGCCCGGGCGAACGAGTATGAGCGCTTCGGTTCGCTTCTCATGACCCATCTTCGTATCATTGAAAAAGGAGCGAAGGCCGTCAACGTTCCTGATGAATCATCGCATCTCACCATTCCGCTTGATGGTCGACTCACACCCGCTCAGAATGCACAACGCTATTTTGAAAAGGCAAAGAAATCCCGGTTGGCGTACCAGCGGGCCCGTGAACGACTGCAGAACCTCCGCGCATCGAGCGGACGCGCCGGCACCCTGCTCGACGCTCTTGCATTGCTTAACACCAAAGCGGAGTTGAAAGTATTCACGGCTGACAATGCCGATGCACTTGATGAGTTTGGAATCGGGGAGAAGAGCAAGGAGCGCGAGCTGCTGCCATTCCGGATCTTCACCGTTGACGGCGGCTTTGAAGTCTGGGCCGGCAAAAGCAGCGCCAACAACGATCTCCTGACATTGAAGTATGCGAAACCAAATGACCTCTGGTTCCACGCCCGCGGGTCGAGCGGCTCCCACGTCGTACTGAGGGTCGGGAGCGGAAAAGGGGAACCGGGCAAGAAAGCCAGGGAGCAAGCAGCCGGTATCGCCGCGTACTACAGCAGGATGAAAAATGCAAAGATGGTTCCGGTCGCCATGACCGAAAAGAAGTACGTTCGCAAACCCAAGGGGGCTCCCCAGGGGACGGTTGTGCTGGAGCGAGAGAAGGTCATCTTTGCTGAGCCGGCGTTGCCGGTAGACAACCGGCCGTAGCCGGAGGATTTTGTTTTCTTTCTCACAATCATCGTTGTTGATGCAATGAAGTTTGCGGTCATCGGAACCGGAGGCGTAGGTGGCTATTTCGGGGGGATGTTGGCAAAATCCGGAGAGGACGTCTGGTTCACCGCGCGTGGGGGAAATCTCGCAGCCATGCAGGTGCATGGCTTACGTGTCGTCTCTACCGGAGGCGAGTTTCACATCCCTCCCGGCAGGATAACGGGGAAGCTGGCTGAGATCGGCCCGGTCGATGTGGTGCTCTTCTGTGTAAAATCATACGACACAGTGTCTGCCGCACAAGAGCTCGCTCCTCTCCTCACCAACGAGACGATCATCATCAGCCTTCAGAACGGGGTGGATAACGAGGAGAAGATTCAGCAGACAGTCTCCACCGGAACGGTCTTTGGCGGCGTAGCGTACATCTACTCAACGATCACTTCGCCCGGTGTGGTTTCAGAAACCGGCGGACCGAAGAAGATCGTGTTCGGCCCGCTTACAGAGCGTGAGAGGGATAGTCCCCTTGCGAAGAAGACACTCGACGCCATGCTCGCCGCTGGCATCAATGCCACGCTTACCGAAGATATTGCAACCGCACTCTGGAAGAAGTTCGTTTTCATTTCCGCTGTTGGCGGGTTGACCGCACTTACCCGTTTGACGCTCGGCGAGATCCTTGCCGTTGACGCGTCACGAGCCCTCCTTGCCGATGCAATGCGGGAAGGAGTGGCGGTCGCGCGCGCTCTCAATATTTCCATTGAAGATGAATACCTCGACACCGTCTTTGAGACACTGAAGAAGTTCGACAACAACTCCCGCTCTTCGCTCTACTACGACCTGACTCACAATAAGCCCATGGAGATCGACGCCCTTTCCGGTGCCATCGTCCGTTATGGGGAGAAGTTGAGAATGGCAACACCAATTCACGCAACCATCTACGCCAGCCTGCTTCCGTACCATTTGAAGCACATACGGTTGCTTGCGCGCCACTAAGATCCTATCCATTGTCAGCCGTTAGGAAACCATGAAACCAAAGTCACGCCGCACGCGTATCTCGCCGGAAGAGATGACTCTCGAAACAAGGGCGATCCACGGCAACAAGTTGTATCCCTACCAGGGGCCGGTTTCCCCACCGATTGCGCAAACTTCCACTTTTCGTTTTGAGAATTCTGGTGACGCCGTCAGGTATGCACAGGGTGACCCCGACGTATACGTTTACACCCGTTACCACAATCCCACGGTACGCGAAGCTCAGGAACGGCTTGCATTGATGATGCGGGCAGAAAGTGCGTTGTTGTTTTCCTCCGGCATGGCAGCAATCTCCTCAGCCATCCTCTCTGTCGTGAAAGCCGGCGATACGATCATAAGTACTCCGGGTCTTTACGGGGGGACGTACCGATTCTTCCGGGATATTCTCCCGCGGTTTGACATCACCGTGATCTATGTGGATCCCGGTGCTCTCGCCAGGATTCCACAAATTGCATCGCCAACAACGAGACTGGTCTACTTCGAAACGCCGACCAACCCCACCCTCGGCATTGTTGACATACACGGGATAGTGTCAGCAACGCGTACCGCTGCGCGGAAACACGGCAACCCGATCCTGACGATGATTGACAATACCTTCGCTTCGTCTCTCAACCAGCAGCCATTTGACCTCGGCGTTGATGTGGTCGTGGAAAGCGGCACCAAGTACCTCGGCGGGCACAGCGACATCATGGCCGGTGTTGTGGCAGGAACAAGAGAATTCGTGAAGGGTGTTCACACCCAACTCAAGTACTACGGCGGCTGTGCGGATCCGTTTGCAGCCTACCTTCTTCTCAGAAGTCTGAAAACATTCGAGCTTCGCGTCTCCCGACAGAATAATAATGCGCGCGCCCTCGCGACCTTCCTGGAAAAGCATCCCAAAGTCAACCGTGTCCTCTACCCGGGGCTCCGTTCACATCCCGACCATGCTGTTGCGAAGCGACAGATGGCTGGCTCTGGCGGCAGAGGTTACGGTGGTATGGTGACAATCGAGGTAAAAGGTGAAGTGAGATCCGCGGTGAAGGTTTGCGACGCTCTCCGCGTTGCCGTCAACGCCATGTCGCTCGGAGGCGTTGAGACACTTGTCAGCATACCTGTCTATTCTTCCCACATCAACATGACAAAGGGAGAGCTCCGGCGCCACGGCGTCACACCCGGCATGATCCGAATCTCTGTTGGTGTGGAAGGAGTCGAAGACTTGGAAAAGGACTTTGCGCAGGCGTTGGACCATCTATAAACGCGATGACCACCTCGTTGTGAACGAACTTCCGTCCCTCAACACCTTCTGCATCAGCGTCACGTGGCGCTGACGGGCCCCTCTGATCGAAAAATGCTGTTCC
>JAERML010000109.1 GCA_016844425.1 Bacteroidota bacterium | reverse complement strand
GCTTCGCGCAGGCGAGGATCGATGTCGGATCGGCGAGGTTGGTCCCCTGGAATCCCCTCACACGCGCAGCTGCCATCACCGAGCCGAGATATGGATCTTCGCCGGAGCCTTCGACGATTCGCCCCCAGCGCGGGTCGCGGGCAATATCCACCATCGGCGCAAACGTCCAATGGATACCCGCAGCCGAGGCTTCAGCGGCAGCAACACGTGCCGAGTTTTGGACCAGTTCGGGGTCCCACGAGCTGGCTTCTGCGAGAGGAACCGGAAAGATCGTACGGCTCCCGTGGATGATATCAACCCCAATGATGAGAGGGATCCCAAGCCTGCTATCCTCGGCGGCAAGGCGCTGGATCTCCCTGATGGACGAGGCTCCGGCGGCATTCAGAAGCGAGCCAACCTGTCCTCGACGGACCATCTCTTTCGCTTCATCCGTAAGATAGCTCACGCCATCTTTCCAGTTGGCAGGAATCTGGTTAAGTTGCCCACACTTTTCTTCAAGTGTCATCATGCTTAGCAGAGAGTCGACACTTCGCTCGATCGCCGCGTCCTGAGCTCGACCGGAAACAACGCCCCAGAGCAGCAACAAGCAAATGAGTTTCGTCGCGATGAATCTATCAAGCCGTGTCGTCATGGCAAGCTCTCCCTTTCATCGTTTTCTAGTGTGGGAAAGAAACCACGTATACAGCTCTGGGTTCGCATAGGTCTCCGTCCATGCATCGTGTCCAGCTTCGGGATAGATGGTAAATCTCACGTCGCCGCCGCATTCTTTCAACGGATCGACCATTCGATAGCTCTCGCTGATATTGATGACCGGATCCTTTGCTCCATGGAACACCCATACGGGGACGTTCTTCAGCCGGCACACAGCATCGGGATAGCCACCACCACACACAGGTGCAATCGCGGCAAACCGTTCGGGATGAGCACAGGCAAAGTGCCATGTGCCGTAGCCACCACGACTCAAGCCGGTGAGATACACCCTGTCTTCATCGATCGGAAGCCGGGCAACAACTTCATCGAGAAGAGCGTTAAGCCCTTCCACAGACCAGCCCGTTCCTACTTGATTCTGGGGGGATACCACGATGAACGGGAAGGTCGCGTCAGTTTCCACAAGCTTCGGAGGGCCATGCACCTTCACCTTCTGGATGTCATCACCCGATTCGCCGGAGCCGTGAAGAAAGAGAATCAAGGGCCACTTCTTCTGCGGTTCCTGTCCGTACGATTTCGGCAGATGCAGCAAGAACCTGTAGCTGACCGTCTCGGTGATTCTCTTTTCGAATGCCTGCGGATGCTGTCCGGTGGCGAGCATCCACTCCTGTGCTGAACCGCAGCCCGTCAGCGAAGTCGCAGCCATAACAACGCCCATAAGAAGTTGCTTCACGGCGCTTTCTTTCCCTTGTAGCAAGCTCCCGCGTTCATCAGTAGTTGATTGAATGTTGGAAGATCATCGAATCGCCAGACATCGAGAAAGGGCAAGCCGGACTACGAAGAACCGCTCTTGCGTCTTCCGGCGTACGACACAAGGTTGAGAAAGTAACGCTGTGCAACCGGATCAACTCTTCTGTCGAACAAAGCACCGCCATGTCTGTTTGCATTGAGTCTCCCCCGTGTTTGGATCCGGGAAACGATCACCAGTCCTGAACCGTACTGGATTTCCTGGACCACTTCCACGGCAAGTTTCATCCCGCAGCGTGCGAGGACATCGTACGCGACGGGACAAGTCACCGTATGTTGCGAGACCATCTCACCACCCAGCCCACCATTGAACATGTGCAAATGGTTCTTATCAATCCCCCTCCACAACGGATGATCTCTTTGATCTGCAAAGACATACGAATCATACCCACCCCTGTTTGTATCGTTGCGCGATTCCAGGGCCAGCACTAGATCGTTCAAGATGCGGATCTCTTCCTTTCCCTGAACACCATACTCGGGTTCGATCACCACAAGGGTCGCGCCTGCGTTCACAACACGGCTGAGATCGTTCACGCAGCGTTCGTATTCTCTGCTCCTCACCATTCCGTCGGCCACAACTGCAATATCAGCGTCCGACAATTGACCCGCAGACAGGTTCCGAATCGGAAACCGGTGCGCTGTCAGAAACCGGGTGATCTCATCCGAACCTTCCATAACGAGGACGGCGGATCGGCGCTGTGCTTCACTATCAGTCAGGGGATCAAAAACATGAGCGATCTTCTCTGAGTACGACAATACACTGCCACGACCTTCCTCCAGCAGTTCCGCACGTATCCTGTACTCGCCGGCACGGCGGGGGAGCATGACCTGAATTGGAGTGATGAGGGAGCCACCCGGCTCAACCGTAACTCTCAACGAAGTATTATACGTCCATTCCCCGTCGAATCGCACCACACCGTACCGTACTGCCCCCGTACGTGACACCGGATCATCGTTGATGATGAACAGACGCATCGCGCGTGACTCGCCGGCAAAGAAATGCCTGTCCCAGAGCTCCAGACTAATCCCGAAGGGAGCGAATGCGTTCTTCAACGTCTGCATCACCGGCTTTGGCCGCAGATCCTTCACGTGGCCGAGAAACCAGTGCGCTGTCGGTCCAGAGTTGTTGCTCAGATACACAAACGGCTGAATGGCATCTACCCGCATTCGCCGGAACAGCTCTACCAACTCCTGCGCCAGGAACGACTGCCGTCCCACAAGCTCGCCCTGCGTATAGTCCTTCCCCAGCCATCGTTCGATCACGTCCTGCGTGAGAACGGTGGGCTTCAATTCCTTGTCCAGCCACCACCAGAGAAATTCGTTTACGACCGATGGCGTCGCCATCGTTTCGATGTCCTTCATCGATTTCGTAAAGCCAAACGGGCGGTCGTTTAACACCGGACCGAGCGAGTAGATATACGGGTGCTGCTCGACAAAATCCACAGATTCCCACGGCCGGGTCGGATCCAGATTCTTCATTGCCGGGACGATCTCATTTTGCACCGTCTCATCCGAACACTCGTTGAGAGCGTCCCAGATGATGATACTCGGATGGTTCCAGTTGTCCTGCAGCCAGCGAGTGAATTCCTTGGTTATCTGTTCTTTCGATCCGGTTGTTGTCCAGAACTGCCACTCGTTCTGCAAGAGCATGCCATGCTCGTCGGCAACGTCGTACCATCGGTTGTACAACTGGCCGATATGGTTGCGAAAGAAGTTGAAGTTGTGCGCTTTCGGGATATCAATAAGGAGATTCTTCACCCAGTCGAGGTCCCACGGCAGCGTCCCTCTGTCGGCATCCGAGAAAAAACGGTGCAGGGCTATGTTGCCACCTCGCAGGAAGATCTTCTTTCCATTGAGGACAAAGTCGCCACCAACAACCTTGAACTCCCGCATGCCGAAGGTCGTGCTGCCTAGATCGGTGAGGCGTCCCTCACACTCCAAAGTCGCTTTCACATCGTAGAGAAACGGATCCTCCGGCGACCAGAGGGTAGGGTCGTCAATCTTCAATTCAAGCGAAAGAGTGCTCTCGGACTTTGCCTTCAGCTCCAGGCGCCGTTGTGCGTTGGTAGACACCGCAATTCCGGACTTCTTCTCGAGCACGTGTGCTGCAAGGTCGACGACAATGTCACTGTCCGAGTGGTTCTCAACCCAGAACCTCGTTTCGGCAATACCTGTATCGATATGGGGAATAACTTGTACAAGTTTGATGCGCGGATTGCCGGACAAAACTAATTCCACATCACCCCAAATGCCGGGGATGAACTCACTTCGCTCCTGGTCCTTGCCGACGGCGCTTTCCGGAGGAAGCGTGGACTTCAACCCGACGCGTACGAGCAGCTCATTCTCGGCATCGTACTTCACAGCAGTCGTGATATTGTACTCTTGCGAGGTGTAACACGCTATGTCGCAGCCGATGCGCTGCCCGTTCAACCATACTTCGGTGCCAAACATCGCCTGCTCGATTCGTAGGAATGCAAGGTCTGAGCGGTTCGTTGCGGGGATGGCGAACGTTGTCCGGTACCAGTGGTACTCATGCACCGACCAATCGTATCGCGGCGCGGCAAGGTCGATAAGTCCGGGAACAACAACCTCATGGTCCCAGTGCGTTGGCGGGGCATCCTTTCGCCCGGGCGCAATCTGCCAGCCACCGTTGAGGGAGAGTAGTGTTCGAGGCAATCGGGTCATCAATGCGCCGGAGACCTCAGTAGGAGATCTTAATTGTAGAAGGGAGCCTCTCCACGAGGATCTCTTTCCCCTTCAATGCTTTCACCTTCACACCATTCACGGTCACCGATGTGATACGCTTCGAGAGGGGAGATTTCACCACGATCTTTCCCGATGGAACATGGAGGGTGCCATCCAATTGCACCACAACGTTCTTTCCGGCTTTCTTGATCGAATAGCTGATATTCCCGTAGTATGTAGGGAGGTTTGTCACGGTGACTCCGGCAGAATCATCGACCCAGGAGTCGGCAATCCCGGCGCCGACAACCAGAGCGGTGTCATTCTCACGCTCGTACACAAACATGGCGCGGACGGAGCGGATAAAGTCAGAACCGCACCACGTATGTGGCATGTCGCCAATGTACTTCGGAGCCAGCGGATCTCGGTGGACTACCTCGGCCCAGTGGTTCCACCCACGTGGACGCCTGTCATTCATGAAGAAGGCGAGGGCATCCTGAGCTCTCTCCTTCTGATCGAGATACACAAACGAACCGATGACGCGGTTCTCGTACGGAGTGTAGTCCTTCCAGGCAACAGCGTTGTTCTTTCGTTTTGTGAAATAATCGTAGTACCGGTCAAACGTGTTGTGTAACGCCGGTTCAGGAATTTCACCGAGCTCGTTTGCAGGGTTGATCCCAACAGTGGTCGAGGTCGCATCAAAATCCCCAAGCTCGGCACAGCCCGGAATGTAGTTGATGTTCTTGTTCTTCATGGCACGCCGGATCGACGCGTAGAAATCCTTCCTGAAATCCTCCCTCTCAATGGCAAAGTCAGCCTCCAACTTCTTCTCGCCCAGGATACCTGCTATTGCTGTTGCATCCTTGAGCCCCCGCAGAATGAAGAAATCATCCCAATAGGAATGCATCGGTTTGTTCCAGTACCCTTCGTGACTGATGGATTCGGGGACCAAGCCATAGCACGCACGTTGCTCGGGCGTCCCGTTCTTGTAGAGGTCCGTCTTTCTCTCTGCTCGCAGGCTCTGGATATAGCGCACTGTCTTCACAACGGTTTCCCATTTCGTCCGGAGCCAGACCGTGTCATGCGTGAAGTGGAAGGTCTGCATGATAAGATAGATCATCTGCCCGTGGCTGTCGTGCTCGTTGGTGGGGTCACCGCCGCGGGAGTCGACAACACAGGGAATCTTGCCGCTTGGAAACTGGAATTGTGAATACCAGTCTGTGTACGCGAATCCACGAACGTTCATAGTTTCTGGATCCGGGCTGTATGCGTGGTCCGTCCTGGTTGATGAAAATGTATGCGAGATTCGATTTGATCGTGTTGATGATGGGTTGCGCAGACGGGGGAAGCTTCACCTGGAACCTGTCAAGCATGGATTGCCACATCGTCCGCGTCGAGGCGTGGGCGAGACTCACATAGATGCCGGCACTTTCATTGTTCATGTTCGGTGTCGGGCTGCCGCGCCACGCGTGAAACGGCACGACGATATGGATTTCCTTTTCGGATCCGCTTGTCACATCGAAATCATATGCAAGAGCGGCGGAGCAGAACCCCTTCTCATCAAGAACCTGTTGTTCGGAAGGGAGCCCACCCTGCACCAGGTATTCGGTGATATCGCCGTTCGCAAAAGACGTTGCCCCGATTCCAGATGGGGCATTGAGAGGAATGATCCTCTTTTCGTTCACCAACAACATGCCGTTGTCTATGCGGACGCTATCGATGCGTGATGCCCCTCCCGGATGATTCAAGCCCTGCCAGGGGGGGTTCACCTGAAATGGCCGCACAGCAAGAAACAGCTTCCCTGTCGTTGCCCCTCCGAGGTTCTGGATTTTGTACGTCGCGACGAGCTGGCTGCTGCCTGCAAGACCCGTGGCGAACGCACGAACGGTGAGAACGATATTGTTGTACTTCCATTGCACGGAGGGGATTGGCAGATAGTCGTTCTCAAGGGACTGGCTGCGGGTGACGTCGTTCCAGGTGACGAGCGTGTTGTCAACGTAAAGGAATGGCTCAATAGAAAAACTCGTCTGGTCAACTTCGATGGTGCCGGCTTCGTTGATCAGCGCCTCGCTCACATCACCCGGACTGCCGACGATGGTCCAGTAGGACTGTTCCGGGAGGAAGTATCGCTGGAACAATCCTCTGCGCTGTTCCTTCGCCACCGAGGAAAAGAAATCGTTTGCGTTTGCACCGAACTCCGGACCTTTCACTGCAAACTGTCTGATCGAGTAGCCTTTGGCACCATGGCTTTTCTTGAACACAAGCTTCAACGCCTTTCCTTCTGCCTCAGGAAGAAACACGAAATCGCGACCGCCATTCCCATTGGTCACCGAGTACAGGTTCGTCCACTCCCTGCCATCTTCAGACGCCAGAACGTCGTATGCCGTCGCGTACTCTTCCTTGTCCCAATCGATCACCAGGCCGCCGATCTCCTTCGCATATCCAAAATCCATGGAGATCCACTCTGTGGGATTTGCCACCCCGCTCTTCCAGCCTGTGAGTACGGTTCCTCCATTATCGATGTTCGGCTCGCCCCCCTTCCTCATCGATGACGCATCGAATGATGGGTGAGCGGACTGCGCAACGGCCTCATCAATCGGCTCGAACCGGAAATTATCGATAAAGACCTTCCCCTTTCCGCCCGAGCCCGACGAAACAACAAACTCAATTGCCTTGACACGGCGAATCTCTCCACCCCCCGAGGGTCCCCATGCAAACGTGATGTGGCGTTTCTTGATGCGTTGTTTTGCCCACTCTTTCGGGTACACGATGTTCAGTTTCTTGATCCACCAGACGTTTTCAAGCGAGTCAACGATCTTAAACTCGAAATTGTTGATGGGAGTTTCTGCCCGCATATCGAAGACGAACTGGTAGTTCTCCGGCAGGTGGATGGAGAAGTCCTTTCGTGCAATCGTGTAGCCGTAGGCGGCGGTGAGGTCGAACTCCATAACCATCGCATTGCCGGATTTCCCTTCCCCGCTCGTGATGTTCAACTTAGCGCCTTCGGAGACGACGGACTTCCAGCCGGAGAGAACGTCGAAATCGTCTAGAAGCCGGGACTGGGCATGCGCTGATGGGAGCCACAAAGACACTAAGGCACAAAGAGGTAACGCTTTGAGAAAATGATTCATGATTGGTTCAGCCTTCTGAGTACTATGACGCAAACAGATGAACTATCAAGCCGTTGGGTGTTTGAAACGGTAACAATTGAATCGCACACAGAAGTTAGGATGATTCACTCCCGTGCTTCGCTGCAGTCATTTCGATGTATCGAGCCACCCGCCGGTAAACCCTGCCCGCTTCAACCCCCGGACGACGTGTGCGTTCTTCTTCATCACTTCCCATACAAAGCCGTTGCGCGCGTTCTCGATCATGACCACGATCGGACCCTGGTCGATACCGAGATAATCGTGGTCGAACCAACCGTTGGGAGTTGACGGTGTGAGATAGGTAGGGTTGAACGCATCAACGAAACCGTACTTCGTCCAGAGTTTGTCTCCATACTTGTTCTTCATCGCCTTGAGTGCGGGAATAACGATCTCCGGTGCAAAGGGAACACAGCCTGCTGCTCCGTACGGAGCAATCGTGCCGTCATCAACTTCTTCTTCAGCACCCGTACCTCTCGCTGAATAGGAGCGGAAGAGACGCTTGATACCGTTCACTTCAAATGTCGTATCTTTCGGGCCATCACATGCGCTTAACCCCCAAATGGAGTCGGAGTAATCAACCCACTGATGGGGATTCTGCGTTGCATATGTACGATGGAGATACGCAGCCCGGCGCGAGTTCTCGAAGTAGTCGATTCCCTTCCCGCGCATAAACTCATCTCTTATGCCTCGAAAATCTACCCATGCATGCGAGAACTGGTGTCCGAAAAGCGGCATGAAGTTCACGAGCGTTTGCCCGTAGTGTTCCTTCCACAGATACGTCTCCGTCCACGCATCCCACACTGACGAAGGCACAGGATGCGTCGGGGATCCTAGCGCAAGGACATACAGAATCATTGCCTCGTTATACCCATGCCAGGTCCAAACGGGACGCCCTTTGTCATCATAAAAAGCCGTTTCCGGTCTCCATCCCATCACAACCCCTTTGGTGGCTCCCATTGCCCAGCGCCAATCTGTTCTTCGATACACGGAATCGGCCAGAGCGCGGATCTCAGCTTCAACCTCATCCCTTCTGTCAAAGTACGATTGACAAAACAGGACACCAGCGAGCAGGAGCCCTGTGTCGATTGTTGACAGCTCACAGTTCCACTCACGCAAACCGGAGTCTTGCTTGAGGAAGTGATAGTAGAACCCCTTGTACCCTGCAACGCCTGAACGACCGTCGCCTTGAGGCAGCCGCCAGAGAAACCGGAGTGTGGTCAATGTCCGTTGAGCCGCCTGGGCGCGAGTGATCATTGTGTGTTCGGCAGCTATCGGATAGGTGGTGAGCGCAAATCCCACCGCTGCGATGCTTGAAGGAGATGCCGTCGGCCAACGATCGGGCGTGAGTCCATTTTCTCGAGGCGTAACGTCGAGGAACCACTGGATGGTCCGCTGCTGCAATGTGTCGAGGAACGGATCCCATCTCTTCGTTTCTCCTGCGTAGGACTGTCCTGAGCCCAGCAGCAATATGGTTAGAATGACACTTCTCATGGTCACCTCACCGCGTAAGTCTTGTTTGTTTGAACAAAAAGTCGTGGCCTGCAACCGGCAAAAGAATACTCCGCTCGCAACATTGTCGGCATTCCACACGATGTTGTGGACGGCTGTTCCTGATCAACAAGCTTCTCCATCTCCCTTCCCCGCACATCGTAGACCACGAGTGTCACCCGCGTACGAACAGGGAGCGTGTACTCAATGTGTGTGGAGGGTCGATGAGCGATACCACATACCTGTCTGGTCGGGTGCGTCGCTCCTTCATTTTACCAACATCATCTTTCGTGTGTGGGATAAGGGACCGGCGGTAAGGGTGTAGAAGTACATCCCGCTTGCGAGCGAGCGGGAGTCAAAGGTGACTGTATGGCTCCCCACAGACATTGTCTCATTGACCAGCGTGGCCACCTCATTCCCCAGCACGTCGTACACCTTCAGTGTTGTGGGAGCATTAGAGGAAATGTCGAATCGAATGCTCGTCGAAGGATTGAACGGGTTCGGATAATTCTGCTGCAACGCGTATTGTAACGGCACCGGGGCTTCGGTGAGCGCGGTAATTGGTGTGAAACCTGCGCGTTGCAAGCCACGTTGCACATCAGGGTTTTGCATGAAACGGTTCCAGACGGAGCCCGTCCGGTAGTTTTCGATCATGATAATGATTGGCCCCTGATCGATACCAATAATCCAGGGATCCCACCAGTTGACATTCAGATTGAACGCATCCAGGAAACCGTATGGCTCCAACCAGATCTGTGGTCGATAATATTCCCACATCGTGCGGGCAACCTTGATGCACTCGTCCGGCGCAAATGGGATGGAGCTGATCGGTGCCGTAGGAGTAATCGTCCCGTCGTCGTTTTCCGCGGGGGGCGCTCCACGTGCACGATAACCGGTCGGTGTATCGCTGGCTGTGATTCCCCAGAGCGAATCGCTGTACCCCGCATGGTTGAATGGGTTATCAATGCTATAGGCGCGTTGGGCAAGTGTCGCGCGTCGCGAGTTCTCAAAATACGTAATGCCGCGATTGCGCATGTAGACGTCGTTGATGTTCCGGTAGTCTATCCAACAATGCGAATACTGATGACCGAAGAGGGGAGCAAACGTGACGTACGAATAGCCATAATAGTTGCCCCAGTCATATCCCTGCGTCCAGGTCAGCCATGCATCGTAGTCCACC
>JAERML010000332.1 GCA_016844425.1 Bacteroidota bacterium | reverse complement strand
GACACATCGTCGCATCGTACTTATGAAGCGACGGCGATTCGAAGAGCGGATTAAGATAAATCGCTGTAATTCCGAGACTGTCCAAATAGTCAAGCTTATCGAGTACCCCCTGCAGATCCCCGCCATAGCGACGTTGCTGTGCCCGATAATAGAATCCCTTGCCACCTTCCAGTTCCCAGGTCTGGAGCTTGTACCAATCTCCTGCCCATGAAGAGACATGCCATTCCACTGGCTCCTCATGCGGCCAGGCACCGCGGATATCATTGACGGTGGGATCATTGCCGGGGTCCCCATTTCGAAATCTCTCGGGAAAAATCTGATACCAAATAGCCTGTTTGGCCCATTCGGGAACCTCGGTGATCGAATTCGTCGAGAGGTCGGATGAACTGGCCACCGTGAAACCAGCCGACTCGAGAGCAACCGTGAAGACACACACGTGAAGAAACCTGGGGACGAACAGGTGAGAAAACACAGGCGGATGTGAGCGTAGTAGCAATGCAATCATACGGCTCAGGTATTCGTTTCCTCAAGTTCAATTTGCGGGGCCGCCATTTCAGCAGATGTGCCCATTACCCTGGCACCGCAGGTTCTCCGCACGATTAACTCGGGTAGGAACGTCGTCAATGTAGCTGGTGTCGTTGGATTCTTCATCCGGGCGTGCAGTTTCTCGAGCGCGAGGATCCCCATTTCATACATTGGCTGCCGCATGGTGGTGAGCTGGGCGTGTTGCGCTAGTTCGATGTCGTCAAAACTCACAATTGCCATATCTTCCGGTACACGAACACCTAGATCCCGGGCAGCATCGAGAGCACCGATTGCCTGCACATCGCTCGCAATGAAGAGGGCCGAGATCCCTGCCGTGCCCGTGTTCTTTCTTACCAGTTCCTTCATCGAGGCATAACCCGCCTCGCGGTTGAACCCATCTTGCTTTCCTGCATCGGCAACGATCACGTTGTCCATTGAAAACGGAATGCCCGCCTCCTCAAGAGCAATCTTGAACCCTTCAAGACGTTCCTTTGCAGGTTGAGTGTTCATGCTCGCATTGATCATCGCAATATTCCGGTGGCCAAGATTCACCAGGTGCCGGGTGGCCTGCATCGCTCCCTCGCGATTCTTGACGCGGATGGAATCAAACTCGGCGTGAAAGGTATCGACCAAAACAATCGGCAAATTGATCTGTTGAAACTTGGCGACGTAGGATTCCGGAAATTTCATTGAAAAGAACATTACACCGTCTACATGCCCTCGGTGAAGAGAACGTCGGAGGTAGTATTCTGCCTGCGCGGGGTTGTTTACGCCGTACAAAATCAGATCAAAGCCAAGTTCACCTGCTTTGTCTTGTACGCCCTGAAGAACCTCGATAAAAAAGTAATTTGTAAAGAACGGAATGATGGTGGAGATAGTGTTGGTCTTCTTTGACGCCAGGCGCTGGGCATAGGCATGTGGCTGGTAGTTCAGCCGCTTGGAGACGCCATAGGGGGGAGATTCGATTCCTGAGGCACAACAACGGACTTTGGAAGCGCTTCCACAAATATACTCGTTTCCATTCCATTGTCAAGTCATTTTTGTCATAAAGTCACACACACCACGGCTGATCGAACCTCTGGCCCCTTCTGCGGCATAGAGCTCGGGACTAAGGATGGAAGTTCCACAGGCAAATCAAGTCCACACTCGATCCCAAATGACGTAATTAACGTTGATACCAGCCACTACACTCACAGGTATGGAATTACTTCTCGCCATTGTGATACAACTGTTGTGTCTTACTCTCACCGTTCATATATTTCGTCTGATTTCAACGCTCTCCTCATCAGAACCCGACCCTTCCTAACTGACAAGGTTCCATTCCATGGCAGAAGTCAAGCTCGAACATGTTACAAAACTTATGAAGGCAAAGTCACAGCAGTTCGTGACGTAAATGTCACCATCAACGATAAGGAATTTGTTGTCCTCGTCGGTCCCTCTGGTTGCGGTAAATCCACTGCGCTTCGTATGATCGCAGGGCTGGAAGAAATCTCCAAAGGAACGATCAGCATTGATGGAAAAGTCGTGAACGACGTCCCTCCAAAGGACCGGGATATTGCGATGGTGTTTCAAAACTATGCGCTCTACCCGCACATGAGCGTGTATGAGAACCTCGCCTTTGGGTTGAAGCTCCGTAAGTACGATAAGAAGGAGATCGACTCGCGCGTGCAGCACGCAGCAAAGATCCTTGGCATTGATAAGTACCTCGACCGGAAACCCAAGGCGCTCTCCGGCGGCCAACGCCAACGGGTTGCGCTCGGCCGCGCGATCGTCCGGCAGCCAAAGGTCTTCTTGTTCGACGAACCTCTGAGCAACCTCGACGCCAACCTCCGGGTCCAGATGCGAACCGAAATCTCCCGGCTGCACCATCAACTGCAGACCACCATGATCTATGTGACCCACGACCAGATCGAAGCAATGTCTATGGGCGATCGCATCGTCGTTATGAAAGATGGCGTTGTGCAACAGGTGGATTCTCCGCTGAATATTTATCATCATCCTGTCAACAAGTTTGTGGCGAGCTTCATCGGAAGCCCCACGATGAATTTCATGACCGGCATTCTCAGCGTCAACGGAAAGCTCGCGTTCAAGCAAAACACCTCCAACTTCGCTCTTCCGATTTCACCAGCCTTTGAGCAAAAGCTTAAGCCCTACGGCGAGAAGCCCATTACGCTCGGGATCCGTCCGGAGCACATCCATGCGCAGAAGCCCGCCGGCATCGACACTCTAACGCGATTCAAAGCAAACATTGAGGTCGTCGAACCCGTCGGCAACGAGATCTTTGTTTACTTCTCCACCGGCACCGATGCCCAGTACGTCGCTCGCCTTTCGACCGACACACCGCCGCAAGTGGGTAAGCCGTTCGAACTTCTTTTTGACACATCCAAGGTCCACTTCTTCGATACGGAGAACGAACAAACGATCTAGGACGCCCCGACTGTTCGACGACTGTGGACCTGTTTCCCGTTGATAACTCCCCGGAGATTCCATGAAAGTTCGCCTTCTCGTCCTCTCTTTGTTCATTTTCGTTCAAACCCACGGAGGGTGGCAATCCGTCGGCAACCTCGATTCTTTTTCGTCTTCCTCCCCTTCTGAGGTAACTCTTCGTGCGGGTTCCAGCCTCGTGAAGATAAACGTCCTTGCTCCAGACCTCATTCGTGTCCGTCTGGCGCCCGATGGGTCGATGGATGAAGATTTCTCATGGGCTATCACAAAGCAGGTCTGGGACCCACCAGATGTTGCGCTCACTGATTCCCCCGACCGGCTCATCGTTACGACGTCAGAGATATCACTGAGCATCCAGAAACGACCACTGCGATTGACCTTCGCTGATAAGAATGGCAACATTCTCAACGAAGATGAACCAGCAAAAGGGATGGCTTGGAGTGCGACTGGTATCCGGGTCTGGAAGAAGATGCCCCAGGGGGAGCAATACTATGGGTTCGGCGAAAAATCGGGCAGGCTCAACAGGAAGTGGAATCACATGAGCATGTGGAATTCGGACATTCCAGCCTATCGCGCAGATACGGACCCGCTGTATCAGACAGTCC
>JAERML010000010.1 GCA_016844425.1 Bacteroidota bacterium | reverse complement strand
CCTGGTCGTCCATCCAGGGGACACGGAACATGATCACGCGTTCCGGTTCCACGATACGTTCGAGGATACGAGCAGCGCGATATTCGGGATAGCGCTCAAGAACGAGGCTTAATGATTCGACCACCTCCTGGACTGCCTGATGGAACTCAGGCTCGTTCGGGTTCTTCGCTTTGATGTGTGTGATGAGACTAGTGACATAATTAGGCATGTACATTGTCGATCCTCCTGAAGAGTTTTGTGGATGTGTGGTCCTTCATTTGTCTGCGACAGTGGGGCGAAGGAAGAAAGGCTGCGATGCATCCGGACGTGGCATGTCCGGGAACATGAGTACACTGAGAGAAGAAGGCGTCATTACATCTCCTGCGGAAAGAGTCCCCCTGCCGTCAGCAGAGATTACCCGGGTTACGGGAAAATGCCAAGCTCCGTGTAGGAGGTGGCAATCTTGTTGATCGAGCTGATGAAGGCCGCCGTCCGGAGGTCGATACCACTCCGTTCCTTCCAGATCTCATGGATCTCATTGTACGCGTTGATCATGGTGTCTTCCAGACCGGAGTTCACGAGATCTACTTCGTCCGGACCGTGTGAGAGAATCTGCTTTTCCCTCTCGGTCAGGGACTTGCCCGTCGTCCGCTCGATGGTGGAGATCAACTGGGAGGTGGATGTTTCCATGAACCGCTTTCCCATTCTCCCCATCCGGACGTGCTGCAGGTTCTTGAGCCATTCGAAGTAGGAGACGGTGACGCCGCCAGCGTTCAGGTACATGTCGGGAAGAACCATCACCCCCTTTTTCAGCAGGATCTCTTCCGCGTCCGTGGTCGTGGGGCCATTAGCGCCCTCTCCAATGATCTTTGCTTTGATGCGTGGAGCGTTGTCTTCCGTGATCTGCTTCTCGAGTGCGGATGGAACGAGAATATCGCAATCTAGCTCCAACGCCTCGGCCGTCTTCATGATATTCTTGGCGCCCGGGAAGTTGAGGATCGACCGGGTATCCTTACGATGCTTGAAGACTGCCTCGACGTCAAGTCCGGCGGGATTGTGAATTGCCCCTTCGTACTCGGCGAGCCCGACGATGAGTGCGCCGCCCTCTTGCAGGAACTTCGCTGCATGGTATCCAACGTTCCCTAGCCCTTGTACTACCACACGCTTGCCTTTGAGTCCGGGCGTAAGGCCGAGAGCCTTCATATCATCCGAGTGATTGCATGCTTCGCGAAGGCCGAAATACACACCACGACCGGTTGCTTCGGTGCGGCCACGAATGCCTCCCTGGCTTATTGGCTTTCCGGTAACACACGCCATTGCGTCGATGGAGCCCGGATTCAACGCGGCGTACGTGTCTGCGATCCATGCCATCTCACGCGGCCCTGTTCCGTAGTCCGGAGCCGGCACATCGATGCCTGGCCCGATAAAGTTCTTCTTCACAAGTTCAGCCGTGTATCGACGCGTGATGCGCTGGAGCTCATCAACAGAGTAGCTCTTCGGGTTGATCCTGATCCCCCCTTTAGCTCCTCCGAACGGAACGTCCACGACGGCACATTTATACGTCATCAGGGCTGCCAGTGCCATCACTTCGTCTTCATTCACACGTTCGTCGTAACGAATGCCACCCTTGGTCGGGAGCTTATGCTGGCTGTGCTCGACGCGCCATGCGGAAACGACCTCGTATCCGTCTTCGGTCCGGACAGGAAATTGGAAGTGATAGACGCTGTTGCATGCTTTGATCTGATCCAATAGCCCGGCGGGGTAGTTAAGATGCGCCGCAGCCTTGTCAAAATTTCTGACAACGTCCCCGAAGAAACTGGATTCTGTGTTGGTTACTACAACTTCTTTAAACATAGTCATCCCTGCAAGTTGTTAAGTTATCATGAGATGCAGTTGCAAGAGTTCTGAAAGGAAGAACGGAGAGACTCACCTATGGCGTGGGGAAAAAGTACCAAGTTCCCTTCCAAGAAGCAAGGGTGGCCAATCCGGTCGCCAGACGCCAAACGAACCCTATTGATCGTGCAAGGGTACATTCCACGTGCCAATCCCGCATGTCCGCTTTTCCACAATACACGGAAACAAGGCCGAAAAGCAAGTGCCATTCGGGGGTTGTCCTTATTGAGTCCCAGGATCAGGGTTAGGTAACACTGTGAGTTCTCAGATTCAACAAACTCTTCCGGTTTTTGCAATGGGAGAAATCAATGACGAGAGAAGCATCTGCTGGCGTTGCTCGGCATTCTCAGCCCACCATACCACTCTTGCTTGTCCAAACAACTTTGCCAGGACAAGTGGAACGAACATCCGTGAGTAAGGCAGCAATGGTGCTGAGATCGGTTTCATTCTTGCGCCCCGGTCGGTGAATTTCTCAACTGCTTGATTACTTATTCCATCACAGAATGGCCGTTGAGTTTCTCGCGTGAACCGTTGCATTGTCTTACACTTCCGTAACACACTGTCTCGTAGAAGAATAACCCTGATTCAACCATCAACTTCAGGAGAGTGATGATGGAGAATTCAACAGACGCTTGTAGTGGGTGGTAACGACTGGAGTTGGAGGAGATCGAGACACGCCCACAAGCTGTCTCACTGCATGCAGTTATCAGGTGAGCTGCAAATGGGCTGCGAATGCCTTCTTCTGGCAGGCTTCTTGGATAAAGAGATGTAGCAAGAAACAGATGTCTCACTAGGGAAAAGAGAAAGGAGCCCGCCATGTCAGTAATACTTGCCTTGACTGCTGCGCTGGTGCTCATCATCGGTTCAATGTTCCGGAAAACGAAGAAACATCCGGAAGCTTCCCCCGTCCTGGTAAGACGCTACGTGCATCCGGGTCACACATGGGCCCGGGTAACGGAGGATGGGGATGTGGTCGTAGGGTTGGATGAGTTCGCACAATCCGTTATTGGCACCGTGGATAATGTTGATCTTCCCCGATTGCTGCACAAGGTTACGCAAGGAGCCATTGCTCTCCATGTGAAGCACAACCACCGACACGTGCCGCTCGTGAGCCCCGTAAGTGGAAGAGTGATTGAGAAGAATGAAATGGTGTTGCACAACCCATCGCTGATCAACACATCACCATACGGTGATGGATGGCTGTTTAAGGTTCGACCACGCAAAGTCGAAGCGCAGATGCACAATCTTTTCACCGGAAAGGCGGTACAGCAGTGGCAGGAAACTGCACGGGCTCAATTGAATCGCTTCTTCACGGGGGTTCCGGCATTGATGTATCAGGATGGCGGCGTGATGCTGCAGAATCTGTCGGATCGATGTTCCGATGCCGAGTGGTCGAAGATTGTTGACGATGTGTTTCTGGCTCATAACGACGATTTCTGACAATGAATTGATACTCAGGAGATGATACCATGACAGTCTTACTTGTGCTCTTCACGCTCATCATATTTCTCATTGCAGACCACTTTGTTCAGAAGACACGGCGTGTGCGACGGCCTGGAGTGGTGTGGCAGCCTCAAAGTCTACGAATCCCGGAGGGGGTCAGTCTTGCACCGAACCATACGTGGAGCCGGAAGGACAAGGAGGGAACAACGACTCTTGGCCTTGATGAATTGATGGGGAGGCTCGTGGGAGCAATTGACGAAATCATACTACCTCCCATCAATGCTTCAGTCACGCCTGCCACGGCAGCGTTCTCCATCCGCCAGGGAGGGAAGACTCTCTCGTTTGCGCCTCACGTGGCAGGCCGCATTGTGGATGTAAACAGCCGCGTGACAAAGGAGCCGCGTCTTGCCCAGGCACAACCCTACGACGAGGGATGGCTCATCAGAGTTCAGCCAACAAACACTACTTCTCGAGCAACCCTGACCGGCAATACTGCACGTGTCTGGCTACAGCAGCAGACAGACATGGTAAAGGAATTTCTGAGCGCACGTTCGTCGCATGCCGGGCTGGCTTTCATGCAGGACGGTGGGTTGCCCGCTGCGGGCATTCTCTCCAGTTTCGATGAAGAAGTATGGAGGGAATTCCAGCAACGGTTTGCGTCACTCTCAGATGATCCATCCAACTCACGCAAAGAGGTGTAGCCATGGTGAAAGCAAAGGGCCTGTTGATTGATATAACGAAATGTGTTGGGTGCGGTGAGTGCACCCGCGCGTGTGCGGAAGTGAATCACCTTCCACAGGAGGAGGCAAAGCAGCTCTCTGCTACGCACTACACCGTGGTGCAAAGCTACAATAATGACGAGACCAACGTGCGACGGTTGTGCATGCATTGCAACGAGCCGACGTGTGTTTCTGCGTGTCTTGTCGGCGCGTTCACGAAGATGGAGACGGGGGCTGTGTTGTACGACGAGTCGAAGTGCATAGGCTGCCGGTATTGCATGCAGGCATGCCCGTTCGAGATTCCCCGCTACGAATGGAGCAGTCTGAGCCCGCGCATTCAAAAGTGCAAGATGTGCTACGAACGCATTGCCGCGGGTGGCAAGACGGCCTGCTCAGAAGCATGTCAATTTGAGGCAACCACATTCGGTGACCGGGACGAGCTCATCAAGGAAGCGCGAAGAAGGATTAATGAGAACCCAGATCAGTATATCGACTACATCTACGGTCTGCGCGAGGCGGGGGGGACCTCCGTTCTGTACATCTCCAATATCCCATTCGAAAAGCTCGGATTCCCGATGAATGTCCCCAAAGAGCCTATCCCGGAATTGTCGTGGCGCGTCCTTTCACAAATCCCGAAGTACTCTGTGGCTGCCGGTGTGGTTCTCTTTGGCATCCACTGGATTACCTCGCGACGGACGGAAGTGGTGAGATTCGAAGCCGAGGAACGACAGATCCAATCTCAGCACAGTACTTCACTGAAAGGATAGGACAATGAAATTTCCTGGTCTCTTTAAACTTACATTCTGGAAAGTGGTGGCGGTTATTCTGATGACGATGGGCCTGGTGGCAGCGATCGAGCGATATGCCATGGGCCTTGGTGCCACCACCAATCTTGCCGACACGTTTCCGTGGGGTCTCTGGATCGGCTTCGACATCCTTGTGGGTGTCGGGCTCGCGGCAGGAGGATTCGCCATTGCGGCAACCGTCCATCTCTTCAACCTCGAGCGCTTTCGTCCGATACTACGTCCGACGATCCTTACGGCGTTCCTCGGCTATCTGCTTGTCATCGCCGGGTTGATGGTGGATCTCGGTCGCCCCTGGGCGATCTGGCACGCTTTGATTTACTGGAACCCCCACTCTGTAATGTTTGAGGTTGCGTGGTGCGTGATGCTCTACACGGCTGTTCTTGCGCTGGAGTTCAGCCCGGTAGTCCTGGAGCGTTTCAAGCTTGAGCGTCCGTTGAAAGTGATCAAGGCGATCACGATCCCTCTGGTGGTGCTCGGTGTGCTCCTTTCCACACTCCACCAATCATCGCTCGGCTCTCTCTTTCTGATCATCCCGGGCCGGATGCACCCGCTCTGGTATTCGGACATCATTCCTTTTCTATTCATCATTTCGTGCGTGGCGGCCGGTCTTGCCATGACGATCTTTGAGTCATTCCTCTCATCGCGTGCGTTTGGAAGAGAAGTGGAGCTGCCGCTCCTTACGGATCTTGCACGGGTAATCGTGGTGGTGCTAGCACTGTACTTCACCGTCCGAATCCAAGACTTGATGGCGAGGGATGCCCTGCGGTACGCGTTTGAGCCGTCCTACCAGAGCCTTCTCTTCATGGGTGAGATTGTTCTCGGCGTTGTCGTTCCGTTCTTCCTTTTGCTCTCGAAGAAAATCCGAACGAGCAAGGTTGGTCTCTTTTACTCTTCAGTGTTGGTATTGCTGGGATTCGTTGCCCATCGAATCAATACCGCAATCACGAGCATGGAACAGTGGGGTGAGCGGACGTATGTGCCGTCGTGGCAGGAGCTGTTCGTTACGCTGGCCCTTGCTGCATTCGGGTTTGTTGCTTTCTCGTTTGTGGCGAGGTATTTCAAGGTCTTTGGCGAAGAGCCCCACACGCAAATTGAACACGAAGCGAAAGAACAAAAACCTGTTGAAGTGATGATACCTGTTCCGGCCAAATAGTAGTAAATTCGGTGTGAGTTTTTGGGGGTGGGGAGGCTGGTCCACCCCCTCTTCATTTGCGAGAATGATTCTCACCTTAAGGAATCCTTCATCTTCTTCCTCCATCCGCAGGGCCCGGAGTTGAAAATAAATCTGTCATTTTGGGCAGTTCGCGGGTGCCGCCCATGGCATGATTTGTGACAAACAGACTGTTGAAAATCTCTTCGCTGCAAAAAGCAGCGTTGCACTCATGCGGGAGGATGCCATGCGGATAGCGCACACAATTGCGTTCCGGCTCTTTCTGCTCATTGCCACAATTCAGACGGTTATCCTCGCAGCGCTAACATTTGCTGCGGTTCGTATACAGCAAGCCCACCTGATGGAGAATGTCGACCTCAGCGCGGTCCGCGTAAGTGACCTGATCGCTCGGTCGACGCGGTACAGCATGCTGTTGAACCGGAAGGAGGATGTCCACAATATCATCTCCTCCGTGGGTGAGGAACCCGGCATCGAGGGGATTCGCATTTACAACAAGCAAGGCGCGATCATTTTTGCCACTGTTCCTTCCGACATTCACACCGTCGTGGACATGAACGCGGAAGCATGTGTTAGTTGTCATGGATCTTCCGATCTGAAATCACCCCCTCCTTCTGGTCACCAGCGTTCGCGCATTTTTGCAAAGCCCAACGGCCAACGTGTGCTTGGCCTTATCACGCCGATCCGGAACGAGCGGCAATGTTCGGATGCGGCGTGCCATGCGCACCCTGCGGAGAAAACAATCCTCGGCGTTCTTGATGTGAAAATGACCCTGGCGCAGATCGATCAAATGTTGCAGGAAAGCAAGAACCAGATGATCATTCTCTCGGTCGCCGCCGTCCTTCTCGTTTCACTCGTTTCGGGAGCGTTTATCTGGTTGGTGGTTCGACGGCCGGTGAAGAAGCTGATGTTCGGGCTGGAGATGGTGTCTTCCGGAGATTTGAGTCACCGCCTGGACACCAAGTCGAGAGATGAACTGGGACAGCTGGCCGCGAGCTTTAACGCTATGACCACCGACCTTGCGCGTGCGCGGGAGGAGATCACCGCCTGGTCTACTACGCTCGAGCAAAAAGTGGAGGAAAAGACTGCAGATCTCGAGAAGGCCCATCAACAAATGGTGACGGTGGAGAAGATGGCCTCGCTCGGGAGTCTTGCAGCAACCGTTGCGCACGAGTTGAATAATCCGCTGGAAGGTATTCTGACGTTTGCGCGGCTTCTTATCAAGCGGATTAAGAAATCAGATCTGCCATCTTCGTTTGCTGATCCGATGCGTGAGGAGCTGACCTTGGTGGCCGACGAGGCGCAACGGTGCGGTAACATTGTGAAGAACCTCCTGGTGTTTGCCTGGCAAAAGGGTGGCTCCTTTCAGGAGGTGAGCATGAAAACGGTCGTGGACCGATGCGCACTCTTGATGAACCATCATGCACAGATGCACAACGTTGCTTTACAGGCTTCATGTCCGGAGGATCTCATTGTCCGGTGCGATCCGAACCAAATCCAGCAGGCACTGATCGCCTTGATGGTCAATGCGATCGAAGCGATGGCGTCAACACCTGACCGCAGCGCAGGGGGGACACTGGCGATTGAGGTCCGCAGGTCGGTGCAACAGGATGCCGTGCAGGTCATTGTCAAGGATACCGGAATCGGAATGAACGAAGAAACGCGACCGCACATTTTTGAGCCGTTCTTCACAACGAAATCGGAGGGCAAAGGAGTCGGCCTGGGGCTGGCCGTCGTCTACGGGATCGTCGAGCGGCATCACGGCCACATTGATGTAGAGTCGGTAGTGGGACAAGGGACCACGTTTGTTATGACACTCCCCGTCACGCAGCCGGCGGATGCGGAAGAAGGTTTACAATCGCTAAAAGGAGTTGCGCCATGAATAAGCAAGAAGTAGGCATATTAGTTGTCGACGACGAGCTGATTGTACGGGAATCGCTCGGCAAGTGGTTTCGTGAAGACGGCTTCAGGGTCGATGTCGCAGAGAACGCGGCAGCAGCACTCAGGAAGCTACAGAGCGACTGCTGGAACATCATGCTCGTGGATATCAAGATGCCCGGCATGGATGGGATCGAGCTCTTGCAGCGTGTGAAACAAATCAACAAGGCGATCACCGTCATCATCATCACGGCCTTCGCGTCTGTTGACACGGCGGTCAAGGCCCTGAAGGACGGCGCATACGACTACATCACCAAGCCGATCGATCCTGACTATCTCGATCACCTCGTTGAAAAGGCGCTCAAAGAGCAACAGTTGATCCTGGAGAACCAGCAGCTAAGGAATGCTGTGAGTGAGCTGAGTACCGGTGGCGATATTGTTGGCGAGTCTCCCGAAATGAAAAAGGTAGCGGAGTTGATCGCTACCGTTGCGCCTGCTGACACCACTGTTATGATCCGGGGCGAGAGTGGAACAGGAAAGGAGCTCGTTGCCCGCGCCATTCACAATCAAAGCCCGAGGAAGTTTTTTCCCATCGTCACCGTGAACTGTGGGGCGATGACGGAGACGTTGTTGGAAAGCGAGTTTTTTGGACATGAACGGGGCGCCTTCACCGGGGCGCAATTCCGACGGAAAGGGAAGGTGGAGCTGGCGGATGGAGGCACACTCTTCCTCGACGAGGTTGGCAATGTGGACATGAAAACCCAGATGGACCTGCTTCGTGTGATCGAAACGAAACAGTTCACGCGTGTGGGAGGCAGCGAGATTGTTCATTCCGACTTTCGAGTAATCTGCGCGACGAACAAAGACCTCGAGAAGGCGGTGAAGGACGGAACATTCCGCGAAGATCTGTTCTACAGGCTGAACGTATTCACCATCTGCCTCCCCCCGCTGCGGGGACGCAAGGGTGATGTGACAAAGTTGGCCCATTTCTTCCTGGAAAAATACGCCCGCGCCATGAACAAACCCATGCACGGGTTCACCCCGGAAGCGATGCTCGCGCTGAAGGCCCACGACTGGCCCGGCAACGTTCGAGAGCTCGAAAATGCGATTGAACGGGCGATGGTTGTGAGCAAAGGACCCATGATTGAGAAAGAGCATCTTCCACTGCAAATGATGACGCACTCGAAAGTGGAAGGTCGCAAGCTGGAGGACATTGAACATCAGTACATCATGCAAGTGCTTGCGGAGACAGGATGGAACATCAGCCGGAGCGCCGCGATCCTGGACATCGACCGGGTCACGCTCTACCACAAAATCCAAAAGTTCGGCCTCAAGCGGAACCAGTGACCACAATCGGCATCCTTGCACTTGGCAATGCTGATCGCGCGCTGGTGGAGGGATTGATTGATCCACTCAAGAAGACGTTCGGCATCGCGGTAGAGATGCGCTACGCCGCCGTTCCGGTCGAGAGCTTCTATGACCGGACCCGCTCACAATACAACTCTACTGCCATCCTCCAATGGCTTCATCGAAGATATGGCGGCGAGGCTTTCGAGCAATCTTCAGCCAGGTCCCACAAGACCCTTGCCGTCATAGGCTACGACCTGTTCATCCCCATTCTCACTTTTGTTTTTGGAGAAGCAGAACTCGGCGGGACATCCGCCGTCGTTTCGTACAACCGTCTCCAGAATGAACGCTACGGGCTTCCGCCCAACAAACACCTCCTCCTTGACCGGCTGCGCAAAGAATCGGTCCATGAACTTGGTCATGCCTTTGGCCTCGTGCATTGCCATACATACGAGTGTGTCATGCACACCTCCACGTACGTGGAAGACATCGACCTGAAAAGTGACCGCTTCTGTGAAGAATGTGTTGAAGTGTTGCACAACGTCCTCGTTGCTCGATAGCCCTCACTCCCGGCGTTGCTTTTCTTCGGGAGATTGCTAAGTTAGACTCCACCCTCAACTACTCATACTACCCGCATCCGCATATGGTGAACGCAGACACAGCCCTCTCGATCATCCTTGAATCTGCCCCTTCCATCGGTACCGAGAAAGTGCCGGTAGCGGATACTCTCGGCCGGACGTGTGCCAAGAACATCTCGGCTGACGTGGATTTGCCGTCGTTCGATAACAGTGCAATGGATGGTTACGCACTTCTGTCGTCGTGTGTCAAGGCAGCGTCGCCAAACACACCGGTAACACTCGCTGTCGTTGGAGAGTGCAGCGCGGGGAATCCTTTCGACGGTGCCGTCGGGTCCGGTGAATCAGTGCAAATAATGACGGGGGGAATGGTTCCTCGCGGCGCTGACTCGGTTGTTCCCTTTGAATCCGTTCGCCTGCTGAGTGAGGACAAGATCGAGTGCGTGGAAGCCAGTCCGGTGGGGATGCCTCATCATCGTTCCCGAACAAGTCCGACAAGTAAATGAGGGAGAGACCGTGGAGATCGAGTTTGTTCATCAGGACCCATAGAAACTTATGAGAGACGTCTCCAATAAACCGCATACACTCCGCATTGCAAAGGCGAGGGGTTCTGTTCACTGCTCACCTGAGACGATTGCCGCAATCCAGGCGGGCAACGTCCCCAAGGCGGATCCACTTGGTGTTTCGAAAGTCGCGGGGATTCAGGCGGCGAAGAACACGAGCCTGCTGATTCCTTATTGCCATCAGGTACCGCTGGACTATGTCGGTGTAGAAGTGGAAATAAAGGAAGCTTCTGTGCACTTCTTCACGGAGGTCAGGGCGGTGTGGAAGACCGGCGTGGAGATGGAGGCACTCACTGCTGCGTCCGTAGCAGCGCTGACGTTGTACGATATGTTGAAATCCATCGATAACACTCTGGAGATTGGTTCCGTTCGGCTTATCGAGAAAAAAGGAGGGAGGTCCGATTTCAAGCAATCGGACCTGAATGTGGTCCGGGCTGCGATATTGGTAATGTCTGACAAGGGTGCGAGCGGTGAACGGGACGATGTCTCGGGGAAGCTAATCAAGGAGCGACTTGAAGAGCTGGGACTGGCGGTTGTGGAGTATCTCTTGATTCCTGATGAGGAAAGCAGAATTCGCGGGGAGTTGGTCCGCCTCTGTGATGAAGCCCGCGTCGACCTTGTTATGACAACAGGCGGGACGGGTGTCAGCGCACGAGATGTTACGCCGGAGGCGACGCGTAAGATCCTTGATCGACTACTTCCAGGTGTTCAGGAAGTTCTCCGCGCTCACGGGCAGGAACGAACCCGCCATGCGATGTTGTCGAGAGGAGTTGCGGGGTTGCGTGGACAGACTTTGGTTATCAACCTTCCGGGTTCGCCGGTGGCAGTTCAGGAGGCGCTGGATATTCTCTTTCCGTGGGTACTTCATTCCTTTCCCATGCTGAAAGGCGGAGGGCATTAGTAAGGTTCGATGCGTCCTTACAACGGTGTGGTTCCCCGCGGGATAGCGGTCCTCCGTGCCCCCCTCCTCAAATGAAGATTCAAAGAGGCCAGGGAATTCGGTGTGAGAAAATCAGCGGGCGCGGGTTTGGACGTTCACGGTTGCGGGAATCCGATACCCGATCCTCTGGTTTGCAACGTGAACAATAAGCGAGTCCTCACCGACCTGTTCGACAACAGCGTTACGCAGCTCCGACTCATCAACGAGTGAATCGAGAAACAATGTAAGGTTGAGCGTTTGATTGGCAGCGTAGATCTGCGTTTCGATACTCCGTTGCCGGCGTGCGTTTTGTTGTGAAAGGGGAAGTGCCGCTGAAGGTTGTTGGCTGAGGCCAATTGCCAGGCCGTTAAAGGTCTGCGCGGCGACCTTCGATGTCTGAGCAGCTGCATTCTTTTTGGACAATGACTTGAATTGACGCGACTCCCGTGCGTCCTGTTCTTCCGCAATGCGTTTTGTTGTTGATTCTGACATGGAAGGAAGGATGGTTCCGGAAACCCACTCAGCTTGATAAGCCGCATCCATACCTCCCTGCGCAACTGCGGCCAATTCGTTCTTCTGTTTTTCCGCACCGACAATGGCGAGATCAGACTTCTCTCTGTCTGCATACACGTCATTTGCCTTTTTCCCCGCCTCCGCTACGTTCCGACCCACTTCATCCATTGCGTCGCTGCGTTTGTCGTTCGCGCCTGCCTCGCCAGCCGATCGCGTTTGAGATGGCTCGTCGTGGCGAACAACGTCCTTCGGGCGACCATCCTTTGCTTCTTCACCCGTCATTTGCCCGCGGCCTTCAGATTGGGGAGAGGAAGTTGCAGAGACCTGGTCGGACACCGGGTCTTGATCTTGTCTCCGCAAGCCAAACCAGTCGGTATATACTCCAACTCCAACCACTATGACGATCATGGCCGCAAGACTAAGGATGCGGGGCCAGGGAATGTCCCCTCTTGCCGGTACTCCAACGCGTGCCTTGAGACGTTGCTTCAGTTCCTCGGCGCCTGCGCGTCGAATTCCTACAACGAATTGTTGCTCCCTCATTACGGCACGCTGGCAGATCTCGCAAACACGCAGATGGTCTTCGAGGTCGTTCCTCTCAGCCTTCAGAACGTGCCCCAGCACGAAGCGCTCGAGCAGTGATTGGTCCTCGGTCCAATGGTTGTGCCGATCAAGCATTTCTACGTACTCCTCATTTTCTCTATCAGTCCCTGTAGGGATTTCTTGCATTGGTACTTCTTCGACTTCGCCGTCTCCGCGTTGGCAAAGCCGAGTTCCAGGGCAATCTGCTCCATCGAGTGCTCCTCCCAGTAGAATAACAGGAGGAGTTTCTTGCACGGTTCCCCCAAAAGATCCAACGCCTTTCTCACGGTTGCCGTCTCTTCCTCCTCAATCATCACCTCGAGCGCTGTTGCGTCATCAGAAGGTGGTTCTTCCGTCTGGAATTCTTCAGGGAGCTCTTTACGGAGGCGAGAGAGACGTCGGAGCCACATGTTTCTTGCTGTTGCGTACAGGAAGGTCCCGATCTTCGCCTCGTGTTTATACCTGCCGGTTCGAACTCTCTCCCACAAAACGATCAATACATCCTGTAACAAATCCTCTGCATCTGCGCCGTTGCCGCTATTGTGTTTCACAAGAGCCTCTATCGGAGCCCGGTTCGCATGATATAAGAGTGCCAAAGCCTCCTCATCCCCTTTTCTGATGAGATCGAGTATTCGGGCATCGTCATTCAGAAAAAAAGGAGTTTCTCTCATTTACC
>JAERML010000108.1 GCA_016844425.1 Bacteroidota bacterium | reverse complement strand
TTTCATCAGGAACATACATTCATTTCCAAAATGAGGAGAATCCTATGCGCAAACTCACCATCCTTGTTGCACTCATCATAAATGGAACATTCCTCTTCGCGCAGCTCCCCGATGAAACAAGCGGGCGAGTTCCGGAGCTGGATGCATTCCATAAGCCCATCTACGAGCTTTGGCACACAGCCTGGCCGGCAAAGGATATCGCGAAATTGAAATCCCTCCTGCCGGATGTGGAAACAGCGTATGCAACGCTGGCTGCAGCGAAGCTGCCTGGTATTCTTCGGGAAAAGCAGGCGAAGTGGGATGAGAAGCTGCCGGTTCTGGCGCAATCCGTGAAGGAGTATAGGAATGCCGCCGACAAAAACGATAGCGAAGCCATCCTGAAGGCAGCGGAAGCTGTCCACATGAACTATGAGCAGATGGTTCGCCTTGTTCGTCCGATCCTGAAGGAGCTCGATGCGTTTCATCAATCACTCTACACGCTCCATCACTACTTCGTGCCGGAGAACAAGACCGAGCAGATCAAAGCCTCTGCTGATTCCCTGACTCAGAAGATGATTGCGCTGAACGGTGCTGCGCTGCCGAAGCGGCTCGAAGCGAAAGCCGAGCAATTCAACAAGGCACGAAAGAATCTCGAGGAATCCGTGAAGGCGTTCGCCGCAGCGGTGAAAGCAAAGAAGGGAAAGGACGAGATCGCAAAGCTGGAGACCACGCTCCACGCCCGGTATCAGGTTCTGGAAAAGGTTTTTGAGTAGCCTATCCACAATGCAGGTGCGGATTCGAATCCGCACCTGCAGTTTTGCGGCCTTGCCATTTCTTCCTCACCTCAACAAGACCAGCTTCTTGGTTAGTACCCTCTCGTCTCCCCGAACCACAACAAAGTATACACCCGAACTCTGGTTTCCGAGATCGATCGTTACCGAGTGCGTGCCGGCCTCGAGCCACGAGTTAACGATCTCGCCAATTGTCTCGCCTGACACGGAGAAGATCTCACCCCGGACCTGCATGCGCTTCGGCACATCGATACGCAGGGTTGTTGTTGGATTGAAGGGATTGGGATAAACGCTGAGGGCGAAATCGCCGGGGATGAGATCGTCCGCTGCTTCAACGGAAACAATCTTCGGCGTCGTCATGAATATTCTTGCATCCGGATCGATGCTTACCGTATCGCTGATGTGCGCAGAAAAAGTTCCTGTCCCCGAACTCATATCAACCGTGTATCTGCTCTTCCCGACTTGAACCTCGACCGGCATCGGAAAGGCCACGTTGTTCGGAGCGAACCATCGCAGGATCGCAAATGTGCTTCTTCTTTCTACCGTGAGCTGGGGAAGCCCTGCCTGTCGTAAATAAACCGTGAAGAACCAATCGAGGGTCTTTCCAGAAACCTGTTCGGCGATCTGACGGAATTCTTCAACCGTCGCCAGACGGCATTGCCTGCCGTTTGTTACACTCTCCATCGCCGGATCAGGATACGCCCAGCGTCGCAGAAGCCTGAAGAACGTCGAATCGCCCACATAGGAACGAAGCGTATGCAGCACCCAGGCTCCTCCATTATAGACATTTGACAAGTAGGCCGTTCCCGCTGTCACACTCTGATTTGGTGCGATGGGTCGTGTGATACTCTGCGGCCTCATTCTTGCCATGTACGATTTATATCGCGCAAAGCCACTCTGGCGTTCAACAAAAAGTGCCTCCATGTAGGTGGCAAAGCCCTCGTGAATCCAAAGGTCACTCCAATCCTTCGCCGTAACGAGATTCCCCCACCACTCATGTGCCATTTCATGGAGATGAATGTAATCAAAACCATAACCCGCCCAGTTCGCATTGAAGTGAGATCCGCCGTACACACCGTAGGCGACACTCGTCTGATGCTCCATCCCGGCATAGGGGGCATCCACGATACAGTACTTCTCGGCCCGAAAAGGATAAGGACCACAGGTCTCTTCCAGGAAGCGGATGTCCTTTAACCACGTCGGCATGATATTCTTCACAGAATCGACATTGTAAGGAAGAAACCAATACTCGGCTGGGATTTTTGCTCCCGTCACGCTGGTGTAATCGACGGGGATCCGCACATAGGGCCCGAGGTAGAACGTCACATTGTAGTTATTGATGGTCTGACCGACATACCACTGGTACGTTTTCGTTCCGTTGCCATTGTCGACTGTTCCGAGAAGCTTTCCGTTGGACACACAGACCAGGCTGGATGGGACCGTGAAGTTGAGCGCAACCGAGTCAGGCTCATCCGATGGATGGTCTTTGCACGGCCACCACACGTCGCCCCCTTCCTCCTCGCAGGCAACTCCTGCCCAGAGTTCACCCGTTCTTGCCCGTTTCCAGACGAAGCCATCATCCCATGGAGGATTGGCGGCTACTTTCGGTTTCCCGCTGTATGTCAGTTCGACGGAAATCGTGTCTGACTTTTGGACGACGAATGGGAGTGAGATCCAGATCCTCCCTCCGTTGCGGCTGACCTGCAGCGAAGTATTGAACTGAGTACGTCCTTTCCAGACGGCCGAGCTTACGGTGAAATTCGTGTTCAGGTCGAGCACAAATGTGCTCAATGTGTCCGTTGCCAGAGCTCGAGTGAGCGTGGTCCCGGTGATCGAGCGGTTCACTGTGTCGATCATGATGTTGAGCCTGTAGAACAAAACATCGTACGCTGATTGCTCCCTCATCAATGCCCCGCCGGAATCGAGGAGCTTGTGCAAGCGGCCTTCTGGAGGCGATTGTGCCGCCGAGTGAGCGGAGAAGACCAGAAGGAAGCCAAGGAGGTATCGAATTGTTGCGAGTCGTCGGTTCATGTGGTTAGATTGGATTAGAAGCGCACTTCTGTCAAATGGTTGTTGTCTTTCTGCCAGTTCGCGGGGTTATTGCGAATGTAAGCGCGAATAGCATTCAGTTCTTTCTTGTTCCGGATGATATGATCATGAAATCGAGGTTGCCAAAGAACATCGTCGTGATCATGCATATGACACCAATTTGTCACCGCGGATTTGTATGAGCGAATGATTGTCCCCAAGGATCCCCGCTTCGGGGAGATTTGAGACATGAAGCTTGATGGATTTCTTGTCGAGATGTTAGTGACGTTGCATGCAACGTCACTCCCGGCTCTCAGAACAATAATGCCATGGACATGATTCGGCATTACAATGAACTCATCCAGTTTCACATTTGTATGGTGCTTTGGGATTTCAACCCACATCTGATGTGCAATCTCTCCCATCTCATTCCGAGACATGACAGCGTTCATTACCTGGCCAAACAGCTCGACCATTGATTTTGTGCAGATCGTGACAAAGTACTCACCGGGTGCCGCGTAGTGATGCCCCTTAAGCCTCCTCGATTCAATTCGATATCTCTCGCTGTAGAGCGTCATAATACCGTGTGCCTGTTGTCCGATCATTCCACCGGGTGTTTCTCCTCCTTGCCGTGAAGTCTGCGGGGTTTATCGCGAATTCACCCTCCCCTCAATACGCCAGCAAGCTCGCAACCACCGTCAGAAGAAACAGGACAGCGACCGAGAAAACATGGAGACCGCCAATAATGATCGTTTTCAAAATGGTCGAAATCCGTGATTGGCCGTACACCGACCTTAGGCAGAGGTAGAGATATATCGCCAGCACAATCGGGGCTGCCAACATAATGAACCACAAGGTGGGGATTCTACTCAGCAGCAGCAAGAGTGCCAGCGCCAGGAACGCAAAACTATGAAAGTGAAGAGAAAAGACCAGCGTCCCGACATAACGGGGTCCCTGTTTCCGATGGAACAGAATCACGAGCCATCCCAGGAACGGCATGAGGGCAAACATCATGTACGAGATGTTCTTCACAATCATATGCCCGAATTCCCTCTCGCCGCCACTCGCGATCCGGGCCATTTGGTGCACGAGGTATCTGTTCGTTGGAGTCAGAGATATGTTGCGCGATTGCATCAGAGAATCGATCTGAGGCCCCTGAAGGCCGCGAAGTTCTTTGTGGTACACGCCGAAAAAGGTAATGTTGAATTCCCCGGTGATGAGCTGCTTCGCTTCGGTGCGGGTCTGTTCATCGGTACGACCGGAGGAGAATGACAGAAGGAGGAAAAACAGAAAACTGATGAAGATGTACAACCGGATCGGTGAGACGTACCGGGCGCGCCTTCCGAGGATGAACTCCGACGTCAGAACACCCGGCCTGAATACCAGTGCCTGCAGCGTGCGGATCGATTTTGTGTCGAAGTGAAAGACAGTCTCTACAACCTCCCCGAGCAGATGCCTGAGCGGGATGTTCAGGTCGTGATTCTCCTGACCACACGCGGGGCAGAAGCTGGCAGGCTCGGGTTTGACGCTGAACTCGGCGCCGCAATTCGGACACGTTTGACTCTTGAACCGTTTCTTCGCCATCAGATCAGACGATCTTCTTTCCACCCCAGCCTGACGATCTCGATTGCCGCCAGGTTAGCGATGCCAATGCCATGCTTCTCTTCCGCTGCCTTGATATGCCTGACCGGCGGACGCATAGGTGACTCTTCCTTGAAGAATAATTTCCGTTGTGCCTCAATGATCTTTAGTCCGACAGCGTCGACCGCGACCGGATCTGTGCCGAGGATGAAGCCGTTGTACGCCCACGTGAACTGTTTGTCGAAATGGTGCGGCCCCAGGCAGTGAAACTGCGGTGTCAGCATAAGCAGAACGTTCAAACGGGTCTTTCCTTCAACGGCCGGAAGCTTCCAGAGGGCTCCGAGGTCAATGCATGAGTCTGGATGGTAGTCGGGGGGACTTGGCGTGAACATGATGTAGTTCTTCAGGCAGCCCCCAACACCCGACCAGTTATGCGCACGCATCGGTCGCACGTTGATCAGCGCGGTGGCCCGGGCGAAGACGGGATCCGACAAGACTCCGCGGTCGTCGATCGCGATGTCTTTTTCCTGAACACCGACGGCCATGATGCGCGTTTTCATGGTCTGCTCCAATTCCTGCGGCGTACGGAGGTAGCGCCAGACATTCGTCTTGATCCCGACCACGTCGCCCGGCTTTACAATCTTCTTCCAAGCATCGCCGGCGTTCTTCGTCCCAAAGAACGTCGCCATCGACTCATCAAACATCTCTTCGAGGATCTTTGGATTCACCTTTCCCTCTTTGTCGACGACGTATTGGTGACGGATAAGGATGACTTTTGTCTTCTTCTGTGCATCTTGCTGAGCCAACAACGACATTCCTGCGGTCCCGACCACGGCTGCGGCTGCTGTCGTGCGTAGAAAATCTCTGCGGGTCATAGAGGATTCGCTCATGGCAGTATCCTTTGAAGGGTGGCAAGGAGGTTTTGTGCGTCGGCTTGTGTCACAGCGTCGAAAACGACAAGAACATACCTTTGGTGCATTCTGCAGACCGTCCACTTCTTATTCTCCGTCTGGATCCAACCTTTCCCTTGAGCTTCGGGCATGTAGCTTGTCGTGAAATCGGCGTATGCTGCGGCTGCCTCCTCTGAACTCGGGTACTGAATCAGGAGGAGATGACTCTTGTCGATCTTCAGCTGGACCAGCAGGGCGTCCGTCGATTCGTTGAGCCGGAAGACGTTCTTGTCAGCGACATAGAAATGAATATTCAGGATCTCATGTCTGAAGAAATATCTGAGC
>JAERML010000331.1 GCA_016844425.1 Bacteroidota bacterium | reverse complement strand
ACATAGAGCGCGATTACAGAATCGAGTGAACGCGGAAGGTTGTGGAAATTCGGGTAGTCATCAATATCCATAAAATGACGGGGACCCTCGGCGTAGAAAGAAGTATCTCCGCTGACGCGGCGCTGGTCGGCGTCCACCGAATGCGTGGCAAAAAAAGAACTGTCCTGGATGAACAGCGACATCTGTCCCGGCAGGTGGTAGACTGACCTGCGGTTAATGAAACGATGGGCATCCCACCCCCAGCCCGAAGCGTCAAGGTAAGCGCCGAAGAGAATTCCGGCGACAAGCAATGGGAGGGTATATCGTCGCATTCTTGAAGAGCTCGTCAAGAGACAAGAAAATTCAGTTCGAATCCACGTCAGGCTGAGCGAAGTCGAAGCCTGTCATACGAGCATGTGTCACCTTTCGACTCCGCTCAAGGTGACAGTTGTGCATAGGCGGAATCAAAGTGAGACACCACCGCAATCCCTCGACAGTTGCGAATCGACATTCGATTCAATATCTTTTCTCCATGCAATTCTCCGATCACCCCGCATTCGAGAATCTCCTACGATCCGCGTTGCAAGCGAAAGTCTCAAAGATGATGCACGTAGATGGCTTCCATCGGGCCGGCGTTTTGGTACCGATTGTCTGGACGGGCTCCGCTCATGAATTTCTGTTGACCAAGAGGACAGAAACAGTGGAGGCTCACAAAGGTCAGATCTCCTTCCCGGGCGGCATGATGGACGCCGGCGATCAGGATATCGTACACACGGCGTTGCGAGAAGCGAGTGAAGAGTTGGGAATTCCTGAAGCCGCTGTGCACGTTCTCGGAACCCTGGACGATTTTCCGACCCCCTCCGGCTTTGTGATCACACCCGTCGTTGGATTGATCGGGGCACTGCCGGCGTTACGGTTGAACAGGGATGAGGTGGCAGAGGCGTTTCAGGTACCTCTCGCATTCTTCATAAAGCCGGGATCAGGAAGGACTGAACTGCGGGAGTTCCGCGGGGCACAACACGAGGTGTGGTTTTACGAGCATAAGACCCACGTGATCTGGGGAGCTACTGCAATGATCATCCGCTCTTTGCTCAAGACGCTGGGACTTCTCTAGCCAGCAAGGGCGTAGTCGCTCGCCCTGGAAGGTCTCTCCTACAACAAATCCCCTCTTCTTTGCATGTTCCTTTAGCAGTGAGAAGAGATTTGCTCTAATCACTAAGGTGTTCCAGCGCCTCATTAATGGCACCCACCACACTTGTCTCCTCTTCCACCCCCTTTCTTTTCTGAATAATTTCACGAGCTTCATCACCTCCCCATTCACTTAGCTTCGCAACCGCCGCTCTCCGCACTGATGGATCCCAATCGTCCACAAGTGCCGCCATCAAAGATTTCGCTTCCTGATCCTGACGTCCAAGGTTCCCAACGATTGCCACTGCTAGTCGTCGAATGTCCGACGATTGGCCCGGTCGCGCATACTTCAGCGCTATTGGCAGTGCACGCGGATCATCCAACTCCCTCAGCACGCCCAGTGCCGCCCGGCGTACAATGTTGCGGTACGACTCCATGGCCACATAGCGCGCGGCCATGTCGAACGCATACGTGGAATCTACTTCCTTCATCGCCGTGATGCATGAGCCGACAACCAAATAGCTGGAATCACAACTCGCCACCGAGTCCAGCAGCACCTTCACCTCCGGCGATGGGAATCGCTCCAGCGCAACGACAGCTGCCTGGCGAACACGTGAGTTGACATCCCGGACGAGATCAAGCAAAGCGCTGCGAACATTCTCTCCGGTCATGACGCCAAGTGAAATGGCCGCTTCCTGCCGCACTGCCCAGAAAGGATCCTGCTGCGCGCTGTACCGCAGCCCTTCAAACACTTCAGGATTGTTCTTTGCGGACCGTAAGTCCCGCGCGGCGTTGATTCTGTCGGCCACATCCTTTGCATGAGTAAGCTGATACAAATTTTCCTCAATGCTCTTTTCAAATGTAAGGGTCTTGAGGAGTGTGTACCCCCGGTCGACGATTACCATCTCGGGTCGGGTCGGGAGGTGCATGGTGATCTCGGTGTGTTGTCGCGTCACCCAGAGCATGGTGTCAATCGCACCAATGGAGGTGGTGTACTCGATGTTGAGGGGAAAACGGAAAATGCCGGTCAGGCTGTCAAGTGGTTGCACCTGATCTAGGACGAGCCGATGAGTTGAGGATGTCGAGTCCCAGGTTTGGGTAACGGCAAGATGGGGTTGTCCCGCACGATATACCCACTGACGGAAGAACCAATCCATGTTTCGTCCGGTCGCATCCTCAAGTGCAAGGTCATTCGTTTCGGCATTCCGGTGTGTATACCTGTCGAGGTAGAGGCGCACTCCTTTCCAGAATGCCTCTTCACCCAGAATGTGATGGAGCATGTACAGAACCCACCCACCTTTTGCGTAGACGTTGCTCGTGTAGCTTTCCTTACTTACGATCGGGCGGCGGCCCAACGAACGCTCGGTGTTCCGGATGGTCTGGGTTTCCTGGAACTTCTCATGCTGGAACACATCCACTCCCCGATCATGCCGTTTGAAAAGCGCTTCGAAATACATTGCAAAGCCCTCGTTCAGCCAGAGGTGTGTCCAGTCTCTGCAGGTTACCACGTCTCCCCACCATTGGTGGGACAGTTCATGGGCGACCACATCGTCCGTCGTGAAGTCAATCATCGCCCTCTGGTCGAGCAAATAGAGATCGTTGTAGGTGACTGCAGAGGTATTTTCCATCGCGCCGGTGACAAAGTCGGCGGCTAGAACTTGTGCAAACTTCTCCCACGGATACGGAACACCAATGATGGCCTGGAAATATGCCATGATGTCCGGCGTTCGCGCAAAGCTTCTGAGCCCATCCTCCACACGATCTTTGTACAGGTAGTATTCCAAAGGTACGTTGCCGGCTGTGTCCCGGACGATCGCGAAGTCACTTGCGGCAATCATGATGAGGTAACTTGCGTGGGGCTTTGCTTGCCTCCAATGGAACGTCCTTGTTTGCCGACTTGTGTCGACGGTCTCGCTGACAAGCGCCCCGTTGGAGAGAAGTGTGTAGAATGTGGGGACGGTGGCCACAACCTCCGATGTCGCCATGTCATTGGGGAAATCGTAGCAGGGAAACCAGGAGCTGTTATCCACGTCTTCCCCTTGGGTCCAGATTTGACGGCGGCGCGTCGGGTCCGTACTGTCAGGTTGGATAAAGTAAAGACCCTTCTTCGGCGTGCATGAATACGTGATGGCAAGGGTTAGAGTATCGGCCGGAGTGGCGGGAGGATCGAGATAGACAACGAGCTTTGGGGAACGGTTCGCAAATTGCCGGGTGAGCTGGGGTTCCTGAACGACCCTCCGTACCTCCATATCCACGGCATCAAGCACAACCGAATCCAGTCGGTCTACCAGCGGCGTCAATGTCACAGATGTCGTTCCCGACACTCGTTTCCGTGCATCATTCAGGTCCACTGCAATCTTGTAGTGAACGACATCGTACGTCCGGCTGCGTCGAACGGTTGTGTCAACATCAAAGATATACTGCCCTGCAGCGTTCCCGGTAAGGAGGAGTGTCGCGACCGATAGGAGTCCGCTCAACCGCATGAAACCCTCTGGACATATGAAATAAAGCAGCCGGACCGCAGATGCAGACCGGCTGGATACTCTCACTCAGCGATGGACACGTCAACACCCGATGCGTTCAAGTCCCTTCTTTGCGTCTTCATTCTTCGGGTTTATCTTCAAAACTTTCCTCCACTCGCTGCATGCCTCCTCTTTCAGTTTCTGGTTATTCTTGTCTTCACCGGGGATCCGGGAACGGACGAGACATTCGCCCAACCAGAAGTGCCCTTGTTCACTATTCGGATCCATATCGACACAGCGGCGGAAATGTCGCAATGCATCGTCGTTCTTCTTTCTGTTTTCATCTAGATCTGCTTTGGGATCCAGGGTTTGCAGAATGGACTGTCACCACGAGAGATGCATGTTGGCATTCTCGTATCCGACCGACTGTGCCTTCTGGAAAGATGATAAGGCACGTTCATACTGCTTCTTTGTCATGTAGAGTGATGCAAGGAGGCTATGTGCTTCACCGTACTCCCGCTTGTTCTTCTCCACGTTGTCGCCGATAAGCTTT
>JAERML010000107.1 GCA_016844425.1 Bacteroidota bacterium | reverse complement strand
TTCTTCGCTGTATGGCTCTCCCTTTTCGGTGATCAGAACAAGCCGGTCCACGTCGGGGTCCACCGCTATGCCGATGTCTGCCTTTTCCGCCTTCACGCGAGCAGCGAGGTCAGTGAGGTTCTCCGGGACCGGCTCCGGCGTGTGAGAAAAAATGCCGGTGACGTCGCAGTTCATCTCGATCACTTCGCACCCGAGCTCACGAAGCAGCGCGGGTACGATGACGCCACCGGCAGCGTTAACACAATCGAGTACCACTTTGAGTTTCCTCTGTTGGATTTTTTCCCGGACGATGTAGGGGAGGGCAAGGAGGGCATCGATGTGCTTCCGTATCCAAATATCATCGGTGGTGTGCTTCCCGAGCGACTTCCACGGGACGTACCGTGCCTCGTTCGCTTCGGCAATCGCCCACATTGCGCGATTTTCGTCACCATCAAGAAACATCCCGGTGCCTGCGATGAACTTCATGCCGTTCCACTCCATCGGGTTGTGGCTTGCAGTGACCGAGATTCCACCGATCGCGTTGCTATGCTCGACGGCCAATTGTACCGTTGGTGTTGGACAAATACCGATCGCCCGCACATTCACACCTGTGGCCAACAGCGTTGAAGAGATAATATGGGTGAGTGACTTTCCGGTTATCCTGCCGTCACGTCCCAGGACAACGGTCGGGTTCTGAGGCTGTAGACGTTTGCAATACTCTCCAAATGCACCAGCATACTTGACGGCGACCTCAGGGGTCAGGCTTTCGCCCACCACACCGCGAATGCCGGAGATACTGACCATAAGTGACATGAATCGCTTCAGGTGTTGTAAGTGAGGATACCAAAAAGAGAAGAGTCCTATCGTAATGTAGTCAAGCATGGCTAGAGAAGCAAGAAACGCTGCCGCCGATGTGAAACACTATCTTGAATCTCTCTCGCGAATTGGTTACGTTGCTCCAGTTACGATAGGGACTCTCGACCATGTTGACACTTGATGCAAAGCGAGAGTTGTTGGGGATTGCACGAGAGGCTATTCTCAGCGCCATCCAGAATAGACCATACGCCGAGCCGGGTACGATTAATGAAGAGTTGTCGCGTCCGCGGGGTGCATTCGTTACCATCAGATTGGGCCGCGAGCTTCGCGGGTGCATCGGTTACGTAGAATCGCCTCGCCCTCTGGCCGAGGTGGTGGCGGACGTTGCCCGCAAGGCGGCGTGTGAAGATCCCCGGTTTCTCCCGGTAACCCTTCCAGAATTCGAACACGCAATCATCGAAATCTCAATCCTCTCACCTCTTCGGCACATCACCGCCATTGAGGAGATAGAGGTTGGAACTCACGGGCTTCTGCTCGAAGTGGGAATGAACAGAGGGCTCCTGCTTCCTCAGGTAGCGACCGAATACGGATGGGATCGCGAGGCGTTTCTCGATGCGGTGGCGAAGAAGTCCGGGCTCTATCCTTCGGCGTGGCGTGAGCCGGATGCTCGGATCTTTGTGTTTAGTGCTGAGATCGTGAATGAAGCGGAGATTGTGGAAGGGGAGAGTGCTTCATGAAGATCCTTCACCGTCCGTGCGTGGTGTGCGGCCTCTTCTATCCCGGCCGTGCTGATGAACTGACCAGGCAGCTTGAGGAGCTGTTTGCTCGCGTGGAGCCACGGGAACTCACCGGCAAAGTTTTGGGAATCATCGCACCTCATGCAGGATATCAGTTTTCTGGTTTGACCGCCGCGTATGCGTATTCCCTTCTACGCCATACTTCTTTCAGAGCGGTGGTGATTGTCTCTCCGAGTCATCGGGAGTACTTCAAAGGGATGTCTGTCTACCCCGGTGACTCGTATTCAACGCCATTGGGGAATGTGTTGATTGATACAGAATTGCGGAAGGATCTCCTCGCGAATTGTGCGAAGGTGGAGGCCTCACCTTCCGGCCATGGGTCCGAGCATGCGATCGAAGTGCAATTGCCGTTTCTCCAGCATGTGTTGGGAGAGTTCAAGCTGTTGCCGGTTGTGGTTGGAGATCAAGGGAGAGAAAACTGCTTTGCGTTGGGAGAAGCTCTTGCAAGGGTGACGAAGGACGATATTCTTCTTGTGGCCAGCACCGACCTCTCACACTACCACACAGCAGAAGTCGCGGACCGGTTGGACAACGTGGTGGTAGAGGATGTCCGTCGTTTTGATTATGAAGGATTGATGAACAACCTGGAAACGGAAAAGACGGAAGCCTGTGGTGGTGGTCCGACCGTAGCCGTGATGATGGCATTGCATCGACGCGGTGTCCGAAATATGGAGATTCTGCATCACTGCAACTCCTGAGACGCGACTGGAGAACGCAACGCCGTCGTAGGGTATCTCTCTGCCGCAGCTTATGCATAACATCAAACCGGGAGCATGAGCCGTCAACGGAAGTGGAATATCGCGATCGTCGGTGCGGGGAAGGTCGGGTCGGTTCTTGGAAAGGTACTCGTGGAGAATGGAAACACCATCTCCTGTGTAGTCTCCCGCTCCAAGGTTTCCGCGCGCAAAGCGGGCAGGTTTCTCCGGTGTAAGAACGTGTCGGATTCGCTGTCCGCCATCCCTTCTCAGACTGACATTGTTTACATCACCACGCCACACTCGGCCGTTCAGGATGTTGCAACAGCGCTCTCACAGGTAGAACAACTGCCGTTCCAGCGGTTGAGCGTGTGCCACGCATCCGGTATGCTGACGTCGGATGTGCTGGAGCCGCTCCGGAGGAAGGGGGCGACCGTTTTTTCTTTCCACCCTCTCCAGACCTTTCCGCGTAATTTTGAACCACGTGCAATTGTTGAACGCGCACGAGGAATCTACTACGGCGTGGACGGAGAGCTGGTTGCAGTGCGGAAGGCGAAGGCCTTTGCCTCAAGGCTTGAGGGGAAGGTGATTGTTATTCCTCCCGAACTCCGGACGTTGTATCACGCTGCTTGTGTGGTGGCCTCGAACCACGTGACAACGCTGCTCTGGACATTGGAGTTGATGTTCGAACGATTGAGGACGAAAGAAAGAGACTTCTTCCGCGTGTTCAAACCGATCATCATGGCGACACTTCACAATAACGAGATGACCTCTCCTGCACGAGCTCTCAGTGGGCCAATTGCGCGGGGTGGCGTGGAGACGGTCCGTGACCATTTTGTAGCACTCCGGGATCATGTACCGGCGCTGATCCCTTATTTTGCGACCATGTCCCTTGAAACTGTCAAGCTTGCCGTTGCCAAGGGGTCGATTGACAGCCGACAGGCCGACGCGCTGATCCATCTCATTCACTCATATCAGAGTCTACTCCCTACACTACAGGAGAAAAATTGAAAGCACTCATTGCCAGCGGAGGCCGCGGCACACGGCTCCGCCCAATCACCCACACGCAGAACAAGCACCTCATTCCTATCGCTAACAAACCGATCCTTCATTATGCCATTGAAGCTGCAACGTTGGCCGGGATCAAGGAGATCGCCATCGTGATCAATGCAGACAGCGACGAAGTGCCGAAGGCGATTGGCGATGGTTCCCGTTGGGGTGCGAAGATCACATACATCCGTCAATTGACACCTGGTGGACTGGCGCAGGTGGTGGCGCTGGCCGAGCAGTACATGGGGAAGGACAAATTCATCTTCTATCTGGGTGATAACATGGTGGTGGGTGGTGTGAAGCGCTTCGTTGATGAGTTTCTCAAGAGCGACTCGAATTGTTTCCTTACGCTGGCGAAAGTGAAAGACCCCGAGCGCTTCGGCGTTCCCGAGATCAAAGACGGACGGATCATTTCGGTGGAAGAAAAACCGAAGAACCCCAAGAGCAGTTACGCGGTCTCTGGTATTTACCTGTACGACAGTACTATCTTCGAGGCGGTCAAGGCCATCAAACCGAGCGGCAGAGGGGAGCTTGAAATCTCCGACGCGCACCAATATTTGATTGACAAAGGGTACAAAGTCGGGTATACTGAGATCACGGGCTGGTGGAAAGACACCGGCAAGCCGAGCGATCTGCTGGAAGCAAACCGTCTCATCCTTGACAATATTACACCGGAAATCAAAGGGAGCGTGGATGCGCACTCGGTTGTGGTTGGAAAGGTGGTGGTGGAGAAAGGGGCAAAGATCATTAATAGTGTGGTGCGCGGTCCGGCAATCATCGGCGAGAATTGTGTCATCGAGGATTCCTACATCGGTCCGTTCACAGCGGTCGGCAACAACACTGTCATCAGGAAAAGCGAGGTCGAGTACAGTATTATTCTGCGGGATTGTCGAGTGCTGAACGTTGGCATCCGTCTCGAGGGGAGTATCCTCGGCAACGACGTGGAGGTGGTGGAAGCAAGCGGCAAGCCGAGAGTACATCGGTTCATGATTGGGGATCAAAGCAGGGTGGAAGTAGTGTAAGCAGTCGAAGTTTCATCAAGCCGGAGGAAGCCATGAAGTCCGCGTGTATTTCGATGTTGGTGTTTGTCTCTCTCATCGTTCCGTCTCTTGTTCACTGTGATGATGATAGCGAGTCCGGGTGGCGACTTTTGCCGGGCGCGAGCCTGGTCAAGTTCCTTCCAGGCGAATACATCGTAACCCCCGGTTTCTATGGACCGGGAAAAGTGCAATTCTCCGGAACAGGGCTGGCCTTCCAGGTCAGGGCGTTTCACGCACGTCTCCCGAACGTTGCATTGATGTTTGGTGGCGGAATCAACTGGTTTTACAGGCCCCACGAATACAATGTGCTCGCTTCACCTCAGGGTGTTGGTGAAACGCTCCGTTCCGAGGATTTCAATACGTACCCTCTCGCGCTCGGAGTTCACTTCTATGTTCCCACAGTTAGTCCTGACAAGGTGATGTTCTTTGTTGGGGCGGAAGGAGTTCTCCACTTTATCAATGGCACTCTTCCGATGAGTGATCAGACAAAGGCGGGATACAACTTTGTGGCTGGTTTTGGCGTGAGCTTCTTTGAGTTCGGAATCCGGTACTCATCGTTCTCCGACATGAAGAACATCGGTGTTCAATTCGGCCTTCGATTCAAATCCATCACATTCTAGATCTACAATGACCACCTTCCACACGCTCCTCCTTTCTGTCGACACACGCGTCGCTACCGTCACGGTCAACCGGCCTGACAAGTTGAACGCGTTGAATGCGCAGGCAAAGTCAGACCTGAAATCACTTTTCACTGCACTCAAGACCGATTCGCAGGTTGATGTCGTCATCCTCACGGGTGCCGGCGACAAAGCGTTTGTTGCGGGGACCGACATCAAAGAACTGACAACGTTGAACGCGGTGACGGGGAGGGAATTCTCAGCCGGGGGTCAGGAGGTTTTTGATTTGATCGAGAACCTGGGGAAGCCTGTGATTGCGGCTGTGAACGGGTATGCACTGGGCGGCGGATGCGAGCTGGCACTGGCATGCCACATTAGGATCGCATCCGAGAACGCGAAGTTCGGGCAGCCCGAGGTGAACCTTGGCGTCATACCCGGCTATGGTGGCACGCAGCGACTCGCCCGGCTCATCGGACGTGGACGAGCGATGGAATTCATCCTCACCGGCAACCAAGTCGACGCTCAGGAGGCACTCCGTATCGGATTGGTCAACAAGGTCGTCCCTCACGTCGATCTCCTGGCCGCCGCAACGGGCATGGCTCAACTGATCGCAAGCAAAGGTCAGGT
>JAERML010000330.1 GCA_016844425.1 Bacteroidota bacterium | reverse complement strand
ACGGCCAATGTGCTTCCGGTACTGCCAGGGAAACTTCAAAGGACGTGTGATTCCCGGGGAAGAGACTGTCAACGTGTAAGGCCCTCTGATCGGAGCCTGAAGGTCAATCGCAGCTTCGCTGTCGCGGCTCAGTTTCGAGCAAGTCTCTGACGTAATCCCCTCCTCCGCATCGACAAACACATCAATCGCAGGATGCGCGTGTTCTCCACGTACGATAAGGTCAATCACATGGGCCCCAGCTTTGGACGCACATTCTTCAATCAGATGGAACAACTGGTCGTTCGCCATGAGCCAAAAACGCCACTTTCAGAGAGTGTTCTTAGATCCCAAATAAAAATAGCCCTAAACGGGCTACTTCGGAAGGCGGTATTAAGATAGGCAGAGGGCCGGCCAAAAGCAAGTGAAATGTTGGGGATAAGCAAGTAAAATATTGGGGATTCCTGGTTTGCGCTCGAATCGTGAATCGTTCCGTGTGTGCGTTAGGGAATCGAAACGTTCGACCCCTCAAATCTCTGAACCCATTTGCGGAATTCCTCCTGTACTCGAAGCGGCTTGTCAGTCCGGTGATCGAGCCAGACATGGACGGACACATTCTCCGATATCAATCGCTTGCTCGCAGAGTCTTCGATGAAGCCCTCAAACACAAAGCTCGTTTCTCTTATGTAGGAGATGCGGGTATACACATCAAGCACTTCGCCGAACCTCGCCGGAGACCGGTAGTCGATCTCGTTGCGTGCGACGACGACTTTGGAATCGTGTTGGATGGTATTGATGTCCACCTTGATGCCGACATCGCCAAGATATGCAACCCGGCCTACCTCAAAGTACAACAGATAGTTGGCATTATGCACAATCCCCTGCCAGTCGATCTCATAGTTCCTAACACGAACCTGAGTATGGTGTTTGAATTTCGTGCGATCCATCCGGCTCAGTTGAGTGATTCTTGAATTATGGTTGCTGCACGTCTCACCTGATCCATCGACACGTCAAGGTGAGTCACGGCCCTCACCCCCATGTAGTTCCCTAAGGTCAGGAGCACGCCCCTGGCTTTGAGAATGGAGAGAACTTCTTCCGGCAACCTTCCTGACCGCTCGACGCTGATGATGATTATATTGGTCTGGACCGAGGAAAGATCGATATCAAACCCTTTGACATGTGAAAGCTCCGTTGCAAGGTACTTTGCCTTCGCATGGTCCTCCTTGAGCCGGTCGATGTTATGGTCGAGGGCATAGAGACCCGCTGCTGCAAGGACACCGGCCTGACGCATCCCTCCGCCGAAAATCTTCCGGTAGTGTCGGGCTTCGTTGATGAACTCTGTTGAGCCGACAATGACTGAGCCAACCGGAGCCCCAAGGCCCTTGGAGAAACAAACAGAAACCGAGTCGAAGTATGAAGCATACTCCTTCGGAGTAATGCCAGTGGCAACGCAGGCATTCCAAAGCCTGGCACCGTCGAGGTGAAGCTTGATCCCCTCCTGCTTTACGAGATCGTGGATTTCCTTGATCATGTTTAGAGGATAGATCGTCCCGCCTGCGCGGTTGTGCGTGTTCTCCAGACAAATCAAACGTGTCCTCGGCATGTAATAGAACTTCGGCCTGATCGCCCGCTTGACCTGCGCTGCCGTAATCGCTCCGTGGACTCCTTCGATCGTGTTCATCTGTACCTGAGAAAGAAACGCCGCACCACCTGTTTCATAGTTGAAGACATGGCACCCCTTCTCCGTAATCACCTCGTCGCCGGGTTGCGTGTGAACCTTGATGCAGGTCTCGTTTCCCATCGTCCCGCTTGGGACGTAGAGGGCGGCTTCTTTCCCGAGTAAAGCAGCCACTTTCTGCTGGAGCATATTGACGGTCGGGTCTTCTCCAAACACGTCATCCCCCACCTCTGCACGAGCCATGGCCTCGCGCATAGCTGCAGAGGGCCTGGTCACCGTGTCACTTCTAAGATCTATGAAGTCCATGATCGAAGCCGCTTTCTTCTCTTGAATTTCTGACCAATCGCTGCCGCCACAAACATCCCACTGATGAAAAGACAGCCGACGGCAAACCAGTCTCCATGCTCGGTATAAAATGTGAGCTCACTGCTCCTGCCTATCGTTCGCGAGAGAACCGTTTTCGTGAAGAGTTCCGTCCTGTCATACACCCGACCATAGGGATCGATGTAACACGAGATACCTCCTACAGCGCAACGGGCAATCCATCGCCGGTTTTCGATTGCACGGAAGATAGAGAATTGCTGATGCTGGAATGCGCCGGACATCCGGTCCCACCAGCTGTCGATGGTGATAAGGCTGATGAACTCTGCCCCTCTCTTCACGAAGGCTGCAACGAGGTCCGGATACACCGACTCGTAGCAAATCAACGCATTGAAACGAGCACCGGTTTTCTTTTCCTGAAAAATAATCGAATCACGTCCGATTTGCCAGCCACCAATGCCCACATTCCATCGGAGAAAATCAAAGAAGTAAAACGCGTCCGCATACGGGACGCGCTCGGCAAGTGGCACCATCTTCATCTTTCCGTACCACGGGATTCTCTCCTCCC
>JAERML010000009.1 GCA_016844425.1 Bacteroidota bacterium | reverse complement strand
CACTGTTGCGGGAATCCGCCGCTCGCATGGTTCGGGTTCCGCGTCGCTGTATAGTCGGCCAGGTGGCACGACACGCAGTCCATCGACTTGCCAGCGAAGGCATTGTCGCCATGGCAGCTCTGACACGGAGCCTGTTGATGCGCACCCGTGAGAGGGAAGCGCGTCACGTTATGATCATACCGCGCCCCTTGCCACCGTTGTGTTGTATGGCATGTCTGGCAATCCGTGGTGAAGTTTGCCGCCGCATGGTTGGGATTCGTAGAGTTCGAGAAATCTGTCTGATGACACGCCACGCACTGGCTTGGTGTTCCTTTGAAGACCTGGTTCTGGTGACACGAAACGCACGCAACGGCCGTATGCGAGCCAGTCAAAGGAAACGAGGTCAGATTATGGTTGAATCCGCCTCCCCATGTAAGTGCCGTGACCTTATGGCATTGGACGCAGTCGGTGGAAAAGCCTGCTGCAGCATGGTTCGGTGAAATCGTCGCCTTGAACTCATCCCGGTGGCAGGAAACGCACTCCGTGGGTGTGCCGATGAACTGATGCTCTGCAGCGCGCACGTGGCAGGACTGGCAACTGATCGTTGAGTGGCGACCTAGCAGGGGGAATCGTGTCTGCTGGTGCTTCTGGATCATGTCTGTCACTTGCCACGACTGTGTGGAGTGACAGCGTAGGCAATTCGGGCCAAGCTCTGCTTTGTGGATGTCGGTATGACAAGAAGTGCAGTTCTGGTCCATCTTCGTATCGAACTTCAGTCCCTTGTGGCACGAAGCGCACTGCACCAAACGATGTTGCCCCGTGAGGGCAAATCCCGTGGTCGCGTGGTTGAATGTTGCATCCTTTTTCATTTCCCAGGAATCGGTTGCGTGGCAGGTGGAACATTCGAGTTTGATCTTGCCATGCGGCGACTCCTGAGCGACGGCAACCGAAACGACAAGGACAAGGAGCATCAATGTCTTAGCCATTCTTCACCCCTTTGGACGTGTGGCAGGATTCACACTTGGTTGGTACTGGTTTGAAACGACGTGCCCTTGTTCCACCGATCAATTCTTCTTTATGGCAGGCGCCACAGCGGACTTTTGCGTGAGCCCCCGTCAACGCGAAAACGCTCTGGGTTGTATGGTTGAAAGCCGGCACTTTCCACCCCTCCGGCTTATGACACGACTTGCAGTTTGTCTTTCCAGCAACCGCGAATTGTCCCACATGAACTTCCTTGTGACATGATTGGCAGTCAGAAGGAGTCCCTTTGTACTGGACCACCAACGTCACCCGCGCAGGCTTGTGGCATTCTGTGCACGACGTGGTTGCATGTTTGCCCAGTAAAGAAAATGAAGTTCGTGCGTGGTCAAACGAGTTCGTCCTCCAATCGGAGGTCGAATGGCAGACCGCGCAACTCTGGTCGGTCATGAGTTTCGTGAACTGTCCTCCGTGCCGGTCCTTGTGACATGCTTCGCACCGGAGGCTGGCAAAGTGGAACACCCTTCTCCCTTCACTGTTCTTCACGTGGCATGCAGTGCATGGCGTCGCGCTATGTGCCCCGGTGAGCACAAACCGGAGCGTCGCGTGTTGCCCCATCGTGAACGTGGAGGATGTGAACGATTCCTCCGTATGACACTTGCGGCAGTCACTCCCGTACTTCTTTACAAACTCTCCTTGATGGTAGTCCGTGTGACAGTCGGTGCACCGGTCATGCGGGAGACGATACATGCTTGCCCGTGACATCCCTGGTTTTTCCTTGTGGCAGTCCTGGCACTGCAATCGTGCATGACTGCCAAGAAGCTTGAACCCCGTCAGGTTGTGATCAAACCGTCGACTACTCGTTCCCCGCCAACCGTCGGTCACATGGCAGGATTTGCATTCGCGTCCGGCAAACTTCTCCCTGTGAGGCGATGCATGACATGGCGAGCAGTCGGCAAACGCCTTCGTCGCAAGAATGATTGGCTTCTGGCCCGCTCGGTCGCTGATCTCGGTGTGGCATTTTGCACAGACCACGGTCGTGTGTTTCCCCGTCAGGGCGAACTTCGTTCGCGCATGATCGAACTTCGATGCAGGCGCCCAGGCGTCAGTGGTATGGCATGACTGACATTCGGTTCCCACACTCCCCCGGTGCCGGTCCTCGTGGCACGAGTTGCATGTTGTTGCGAGTCCAAGATAGGACTGCCTGCCTGTTTTCTGTACCAGCGTCTTCACTCCCTGATCCCTGATATTCTTCGCATCATGACATCGCTCGCATTGCGTCTGCTGATGTTTGCCCGTCAGTACATAACCTGTCTGCTGATGATCAAAACTTTCCTTCTTGAAGATAACAGTCTGCGCAGAAAGCCCCAGGTGTTCCTTGTGGCACGATACGCATTTCTTCGGGGCCACCAACGCATGATATCCGTGCTTCGAATCAATCGCCGCCTTGATCTCTCCATGACAGTCAAGACACTTCGCACCACTGATCTCCTTTCCCACTTCATGACACTTTGCACAGTTCTCTGTTCCCTCCAATTGCCGGTGTACACGGGACAATTCTCCAGGGGAGAATTGCGCCTGCAAACGGCCACTAGCCATGACAAGTGCCAGTGCAATAAGAGCACACAATCGATTCGTCATATTGGGGGGGCCGGCCTTACATTGCAGGTGACGCTGCTGGCAACTGCTTGAGATTTTCCCGCGCTTTCGTCGCCAGTTCATGTCCTGCATGTTTGTTTAGTAACTTCCCCCAATAGACTCTCGCTGAATCATTTCTTCCCGTGTTGGCATACAGCGCCCCCAGATTATACAACGCTTCCGGGTTCGACGGCTGTTTCCGGAGTACCTGTTGGTTTTGATCCATCGCTTCCGGAATTCTCCCCACTTCATACAGGCAGAGGGAATAATCGATACGGCTGGCGGTGTTGGACGGATCAAGCGCTAGTCCACGGCCGTAATATTCCGTTGCCTCGGAGGGTCGGTGCGCGTCCTGGAGCAACCGAGCAAGCTCAAAATGGACGGATGCTCTGGTTGAATCCTTCTTGACAACGTCCTTAAGATGATTGATCTGCTCCACCACACTCTTGCTCGCATTCTCCTTGGAGGGAGTCGAGGAAGAGAAACCCTTAGATGAGGGCGGCGCAGCCCCGAGGGACGGGGATTCTCTCATCACCGCAACCACCACAACTCCCACCAGCAGTAGAACGCCAATCAGCAATATATATTTCGAGTTCATGGTCAGTATGTGCTTAGAACACCCAGGTGTAGCCCATCAACAACGAGACCACCACATGGGCGGCAAGAGTGATGAACATGATAATGGAAAAAGGCAAGTGGATAACATGCCAGTAGTGGAACAGACGTCCAACCTGCCCAACAATGATCGATTTCTGGAGCAGCGATGCGCGCACTGACGCAATCCGCTCGAGGTCGCGTGCTTCGCGATGGGGGACTCTTGCTTTCGCAAGGAGAAGCCCCATCGTTGCTCGCACTTCCCTCCGCAAGGTTCGCAGGTGAAGGTAGCCAGAGACAGCTTGAAGGAATGTGGCCGGCCGTTTCATCGATGCAAATCGTTCGTCAATGACTTTGATAAGAAGTGCGCCAACCGGTGAGGAGGCAAGGAGCGCTGAAAGACGGTCCAGCTCCTTCGCTATTTGCGAGGCATCCAATTCCGCACCCTGAAGATTGCGAGGAATTTGAATGTAGAGGAACCTCCCTACAATCCCGCTTGAAGCCACTGAAATCATCGTCCACAGAGAAGACACAGAAAGATGTGGAATTCAAGCCACCGTGAGAGCTTCCCCAGATCCCATAGTGCTCGAACTCGCTTGCGCGTGGAGTACGTACTTACCCCCACAATGATCATTGTCGCTCCGATGATCCCGAGACCGAGGCTGTAGTTCCCCGATGTCTTCATCATTTCATAGTCGCTCCGAAAGGGGCGCTCGTGGACCGGTGTAAAATAATATCCAAACCCCTTGAGCCCAACGGCAACCACAGCGGCAATGGTAATGAAAAAGAGAAACGCTATGAAAATTCTATGAGCCATTGGGTGTTAAGAACAAGATTCTCTTTCCAAAAATCAACGTGTGTGATGTGAATTTTCTTAACCTTCCCACTCAATGATTCGATGTTGATTCTTTCAATGCAACACAAAAAGAAAACAGGGCACGCTCATAGATACCCTGCGCGATATGTCATCAAGTTGTAGCATCATCTCACCGGAGCAAGACCATGGTCTTCGAAGCTCGCGCGCGCTCCACGAAGACTGTTGTGCGACAACAGCCGCAACCAATAATGAGAGTACAACTGTATGGAATAGCCTATGCATATTGAGTGGGTGGATTTGCCAATTAAAATGGTTCGTCCTCCTCACTTGCGTCAAGAGAGGAGGACAACCTTCTTCAGTCTTACGATTCGTTCTGCCCTATTTCAACAGTAGCATCTTGCGGGTTTCGGAGAACCCGCCCGACTTGATCTGATAGAAATACACCCCCGATGCGAGCGCACGGCCCGAAGAGTTCTCTCCATTGAACCGGATCTCATACGTCCCTGCCGCTTGCTGATCGTTTACGAGCGTGGCCACCTCGCGACCCGCGATGTCATATACTTTCAACGACACCGAACCGTCCGCAGGCACAGCGTAGCGAATCACAGTGGACGGATTGAAAGGATTGGGATAATTCTGTTCAAGTTTGTATGCCGTCGGCAACGAGCCATCCAGTTGTTTCGGCGCAAATCCTCTACCGGTCTCTTTGAACCAGAGCTGTGAGACGATTGCCGAACCTCCAGCCTGACTGTTGATGCTGATGGTTGCCTCTCCCCCGGCATAACTTTCCTTGGGCAGCTTGATGTAGTCAATCTTCGTTGACGTGCTGCTTACCGACACTGTTTCATGGAGCCGCATCCCGTTCACGGTCATGTCCTGCTGTCGCGGGATGTTGTTGTGCGCGACATACTCGGCAGCAACCATGTACTCGCTCTCCGGATTGAGGCCGGTGAACCGATACCGCACAGACGACGGATCCTCGTTCGCCGTCTGCGAGGGGTCGGAACCCCATCGTACGGCGCTTCCCTGAACGAGGTGCGCATCGTCTGCCGCAACTGTGCTGCCACTGTTTTCCCAGTAATATAGTGGCAGGTAGAACTCAGTCCTGGAAATGGTCGGCTCATCCCGGTAGGACGGGACAGCCCCGATCTCGTAACGATACGTTCCCGCCGGCACCTGTTCCCCTGCATCGTTCCGGCGATCCCACACCAGACTCTTCGCCCCCGATACCATCCAGGAAGAACTCAGTGTGCGAACAAGTTTGTCCGCGCCGTCGTAAATTCTGATTCCCACATTGCCAAAGTCTGTCAACGTGAAAGTGTTCTCGATCGTCGCGATGTCTTCATCCGCGTGGAAGATGATATTCTTCAGACCGAGACCCAGCGTTCGCCTTTGTGCGCCGCTGGCATCCGACCAGCGTTCAACCGCAAACATCTGATCGAACCCGGCCCAGTACGTCCCCTGACCGTCCACGACAATCTTCCCAAATGGGACATCCACATTGCCAAGGGCAGCAAACGTATCGTCGTTCCCCTGGGCATCAAGGAGCTCAAGCGCAGATGTATACTTGAATACGCGCGAGTGGATATTATCGACAACGTACACGTTGCCAAAATGGTCCGCTTTGATCGCCTTGAAGTACTCTCTATAACTTCCTATCAGTTCCTTGATGAGTGATAGCTCGGAACCAAGATCATCGAACACGCGGATGCGTTTGGCAAGCTTATCCACAACATAAACCAGTCCATTGGCCGCGCCATTCCACTTGCCCACGAGGACACTTGTCGGCGAGTCAAAGCCATCGAACGTCGCCGCCAACGTTGCGCCCGTGGGGCCGATGGCATACTTTAAAACAACGTTCCGTGATGCATCTGCAACATAGAGCGCGTCATCAGCAGTGTTGAGTGGTGTACCATTGTCATCCAGCGCAATGTCGGTTGGGTTGGCAACATCCGGTATGACAAACCGGGGCTGGAGTTGTGCATCGTTTCCTTCTCCGACAACCTGGAGGGCCAGGATGCGGTTGTTCTGCAACTCTCCCACAAATACGCGACCGTCTGCATCCACAGCAATCGCAGAAGGACCGGCAACGTCATACGCACGGATCCACCGGTTCATATTTCCATACACAATCCGATTCCAGGATGGGTCGGTAACAAACTGAATGTATGTGGCCGAGACATACGGAGCGGTCTGAGTATAATGAGCATAATAGTATGACGCAGTTTTCTCCGGCGTGGAGAAGAGAGTCCGGTCGATCTTCGACTGGGTAACGCTTCGCGATAGTCGTTCGATCCCATTATCCCTGCTGATCGGTGTGGCAATGAACGTCTCCCCGACGGAAGGGCCCGCACTTGGCACAATCGTCGAGCGGGGCTGACCGTCTTGCCGTGGCGACACCGTCATTCTCCCGCCAACTACCATCCATGTGTTGTTCCGTTTCTCAAACTGGAGTTGCTCGCCGGGCCGGACTTCCGCCGTTGCCGTATTGCCATTGACGCGCACGTCTGCTTTGCGCAACGCAATGGCTATCCGTTTTATCGCGGACTCATCTGTGCTCATGATCGACAACAGGGAAACACCCTGGGCTACGTGCTTCCGCACGATTCTCTCGCTTCCCCGACCCATGGCAACAGCCCGCAGTTCATCCACTACGAACTGGATTTGTGCCTCATCGGAAACACGTGCCCAGTGAGCTCCAAGAGCTTCCGGCGATTTTACCTCGCCTGCAAACCCGGCCGCAATGCCGAGCACACTTATCACAGTCAGCAACAGCAGAGATCGTATCATATTCTCCTCCCCAAGTATGAATGCCGGTGTATCTTCTGCTAGATCGAAAATTTCAAGCTCGCCTGAAGGATGTCCGCCGAAAACTCCAGATTGTTAAAATACCGGAAGTACATGAATTCAATGGATGAATTCTGCAAAAAATCCAGATCGGGGTTGGAGCGCCCGAGTCCGCGCAAGAGGTATTCGAGACTGAACCCGAAGTTGTTGGAACTGAATTTCTTCAGTTTGTAGTCTGCAGTCCGCAGCGCTCCATTCAGGTATTCCGACCCGGTATATGTCTTTTGTGTGAAGTACGCCGCATTCTGTGTATAATACCGGTAGTCGACGCCGAAAATCAGATCATTGATGATGTACTTATTGAACCGGATCTCGCCGGTGTGAGAGCGGACCTTCCACGTATCAAAATAATACCGATAGCTGCCAATCAACGACGCTTTGATCGTTGGTATCATCTGACTAATCTTGCCGGAGGCGGCCTGGCGCGTCCGCTTTGATGGATGCAATTCGTCTGTCAACGTTGTCCCGCTGGGATCTGTAACCCGGACTTGCCTGTATGGATCGCTGATGAAACCGGACAATATCACATGGTCATAGCTCAAATCGAGCACTGTCGTTGGTGAAAGAAGTTGATTGATGTTGACCGTTCCGGTGATTGTCTTCTTCTTTTTGTTGACGATGTCCCCGGCATCCTGAATTTTTCCCACCAGGTCGTGATTGTACTGACCGCGGAGCGTGAGCGTCGTGTTCTTGTTGTTCAACTCCTGACTGAAGGTGCCGATGACTGCGCTGGAAGTGTAGTCCACTTCCTGGCTACGATAGAAATTGGCCGCAAATGTTGACGTTGCCCCAATCCCTTGCTCCACGCCAACTATCAACTGTCCGCGACTCTTCTCGAACGGCTCGCTCTTTTTTCGCTGCGGCCGGGTGGCGCCGGTAATCGCGGTAACGGGGGGAACCGTGACATGGTCCAGTTCAATATCAATCAGGAAAACGGTTTGCTGGAGAAGTTTCTTCGCCAGACTAAACGATGTCGTGACGACACTGTTTTCGCCGCTGTCCGAGAAGTAGTATGTCGTAAGTCCCATCTGGTCTCCCCCTGCCGCATACACCGGGGTAACTGCCCATAGAGTCATCAGGGGAAGGAGAACGACAGCAACCGGCTTTGCTACACGTCGCATACAAGGCTCATGGAATATTGAGTAGATACACTACTTCGCGCACCCACATCCCCCACCGATGCCGCTAGCCCCGCCGATGCTCCCCTCGCGAGTGGAGAAAAATTTCTGCTCAAGCGACTGCTTGGCAAATTGATTGTCCTGCTTCATAATCGGATCGGTCAACTTCTCACGCTCATACGCTTTGACTGTGGCACATCCGGCGGCGGATAGTGCAGCCGCCCCCACAACAATGAATGCAAAGAACACTCGCACCACACCACCTCCTATAATAGTCCCTGGATTTCCCTTTTGAACTGATCGAGGTCGTCGTCGGTGTACCCCACATGTACATACCGGACAACACCTTTCCTGTCGATGATCAACGCCGATGGCATCACCGGTACATCGTACGTTGTCACCACATCCTTCTTCTCATCATAGAGAGCGATCAGCTTGATCCTGTTTCTCTTCAAAAACTCAACGGCTTTCTGTCGTTCATCATCGATATTGATGGCAATAACTTTCAGCCCGGGGTGGTTTGCCTCCATTGCCGCAAGTTGGGGAAGCGAACGCTTACACGGCGCGCACCAGCTCGCCCAGAAATCAACAACGACTACCTGACCCCGCAACTGCCCAAGGGAAAGTGTGGCGGTCCCATCCATGGTGCGCAGCGAGAAACCGGGGGCGGGCTTTCCCACCCACTCCGGCCCCAGCCCATACACTCTGGCGGTCAGTGCACACATCGTGAAGAGAATGACAAGAGATCGCTTCGTCATCGCATCCTCAACGCGCAATCGTGTTGGAGTACTGGCTTCCCGCATCCAACCATTCAATGATGTTCAGCAGCGGTTTGTTTGCCGGAAGAAATGGATCGATCCGGTTGTATTGGTCCCGCGTCCAGAGTTGCGTATGGTCATAGCTCAACGGGCGGTAGTCCGTGTTGCTGGAGCTATTGAGCTGTCTGCCATACATTGCCCACATTAGTGGACTGCGTCGAGCACCATAGGGAGAAACGTGATCGATCATTTGGTTCGTAGCGGTTCGATACCTCCCGTCCATCAGTGAATCGTACACAGAGGTGGTCGCACTCATATTTGAGTTCGGTGGGGGTGGAGTCCTGTCAATCGTCAGATTCTCCAGCGAGAGGCCACCTGCAGGACCGCCCGGATTCGAAAGACCGTGGCACGACTGGCAGCGAGATTCGAAGATTGCCTGGATCGTGTTCGTTCTGTTTGGTCGGTATCGGTCAAAGAAATCCATTGTGTCAGTGGGAGCAGGAGCCGCTGGGTGAGCGGTAACCACATCCGCGTTGTTGAAGCCGGAGTTGTAGGTCGAGCCTGTCGCTCTGTTTCGGACCTGCATACTTGACATGATTTCAAGGTCGTTAATGATCCGGTCCCTGTCATGAGAGTCGTGGCACCCAGTACAGAGTCGTCGTTCTCCCGGCATGACTTGCACCCACGTCAGCTGGTTTACAAGCATCATGCCGTACTGGTCGAGTGTCTGCATATGGAGCGACTTGTTCGCAGGGACGTCAGCTGAGAACGAACCATCGGATCGGATGGGGGCATACCCGACCACGCGCTGCTTTTCGAAGTTTGTATTTCCGATCGGACCGCCACGCATGTTGCTACTGCGCGGCAAGGGGATCGCTTCCAGGATGCGGAGGTACTTCGCCTGTCCCACGGAGCCGTCGTCATTGACGAACGCGGACGATGGTCGCGTCTGCCCGTCGGTTGTTGCCCGATCGTAGACGTTACCGTCAAAAAACATCCCCGTTTGCACGCCGGCCGCAATCGCCGCCGCAACATTGGGGTCCGTGGGAATAATAGCGGGAACGCCGCCGGGGAGATTCTCGCGTGGCATGACGGGCACCGCATCGTACTCGTTGTAGGCAGGATCGTTATAAATGAGCTGGACGTTATTCCCGTCTTTGTTCATCACGTACAGCCCGTAGTCAACCTCCTCTTCTCCCATCCCGCTGATCGGAATGGGTGACATGGAGACAATGATCCGCTCAACGTTCCTATCGATGATCGGGTGAGGTGTCTTGAATAATGCACTTGTTGGCAAGTTCGTGTTGTTGAACGGCACTGTGGCAGGAGTGATGAAAGTCAGGTTGTCATCCGACTTTGAAATATCGATGATAGCGATGGCGCCCCCCTCGAACGGGGAATTCCGCTCCATTACAGAACAGACTATCCCGCCGTCGGAGAGTTCACGCTGTTCGAGGAACACACGGCTTCCGCTCTCGCGCGGGGAATGGTTGCCGTAGAGAACAAATGGCCTCGTCCCGTCGGGGTTCATGACAAAGAGGGGAAACTTGTTGGGGTCGCCCAAGTGCTCCCACCGGCTGTAGAAGATTTTTCCACTGGAATGAACAATCGGGTTCGTGTCATGGCTCTGATTGAACGACACTTGTCGAATATTGGTCAGCCTGCCGTTGGCTCCGCGATCGCCCACGTGAAGCAACGGTGAAGATCGCCGCTCGTATTCGTCAACGATACCTGAGCGTGTTGAGGTGAACATGATCTGGCCATTGGGGAGATATGTAGGATCCATATCGTCGCTCCCCGTCTGGTCCGTCAGAGGGTTGAGGTTGCTTCCGTCCGCATTCATTTCATAGATGTGCCAGCGGTCGCCGCTGTTTTTCTTCATCGAGAAGAGTACCTTCCTCCCGTCATGCGAAACTTCAGGGTCTACAGCGGCGCCATACCGTCGCGGATCGGACTGACCGGCGGTGGTGTATTGAGCTGTCAGATTCGTCAGCTCACCCTGGCTGGAAATTGGGCTGAGAAGGTACAGGTCGGTACCCGGGTAATACTCATCGATGTTACTTTCCATGGGGCCGCTCCCGTTGTTACGCTGGCTCGGTTCCTTCACAAACACGAGCGCTGCGGAAGATCTCTGAAGAATATCATCGGGGGGGGATGAGCCGCATGAGGCAAGCACAAGCCCCAACACCGGAAAAGAGACTCCGAATAGGAGACGTCGACACAACAACATTTGTGCGTTCATATGACCTCGGCTCATGAAATTGTGAGACATACCTGTATCAAGTATCTCGTTGTACTAGAAGTAGAACTGCAACCCGAAGGTGAAGACCAGGTTGTGTGCGATATACGGATCGCTGTTGTTGATCCTCTGGGAGAAAATCTGGTCACGGATATCGTACCGGACACCAAGTTGGTTGGTCCCGAGAAATCCAGCTAAAGGGATTCGCTTGCCGAGTCCGAGAACACCGGCAAACGTGGACTCTCCTCCCTGGTTTAGACCGGCAACGCCGAAGGCAAAGAACGGCAGAAAACCGGAGGGGAATGCATCGTAGGCGAAGACAAATTCGTATGCGTACAGCCGCTCAGAACTAAACACCTGTGACTTGGCAACGTTCTCCAACACTCTGGAGCGGAGACTGCCAAACCCCAGCGAACCTTCCACGAAATACCTCCCCCCGAGAAAGAAATAATTGTACCGTACGCCAAAGAATTGGTTCGTGCCGAATCCACTTGCTGCATAGGCGCCGGCCGAAAGGCTCAGACTGTTCTCATAGCGGAGCTGAGCACGTGCGGATTCTTGCGCGGTCAACGCCATGCTGACAATAATTGCGATGTAAAGGAGGTACCGGTGTGTCATAAATTGTCTCCGTCCTGTCCTAACTTAGTGTAACATGAATGTGACGCCGACGCTGATCTCTTGAAAGAAAAGGAGTTCATTTTTTGATTCGCGATCGTTTGAAACACTGGTAACATATTGCTTCCCTTCGATCCTGAAGCCAAAGGTTTTTGTAATGTAGTACCGGGCGCCACCGCCAAAATTCACTCCCAATGTCGAGACGGTTTGGTCACCAATTGTATTCGTCGGTACTGTCAGCAGGAGACCGCCACCAACGGCACCGTACGGAATCAGTTGTCCCCTCGTGCTCAAGTTGAGGAGTGCATTTACCGAGATCGGGTAGAGATTGGCTGTCCTCCCAATCACCTGTTCGCCGGCGAGTTCAAGGGTAAATGCACTGTAGTTCATCGAGAGTTTCAGTCCGAATGTTCCGCTGCTTCCCATCAATCCTGTGTGAGGTGCGATCTCAAACGACACTCCCTCGTTGAGATCAATGAGATTCTTCGGTGGTGCCTGCACCACGGGTTCTTGAGGGACTTCCTGTGCATGCAGCTGAGTGGAGAGAAGACACAAAACCGACATGAAAGTGCCAGCCGCAATTCTGAGTCGCCTAGAGAATACCAATGGCAAGCCCTCCAGAAATTGAATAGTTCCCTTGTCGTTCCGAGAGTGGAGAGATAAACTGAACCTCGGGCATGACGTCGATCGAAACCCTCGAACCTATTGCGCGAGAAAGTATCACGCCAACGCTGTAAATGGAACGAGTATCTGTTTTCTCTGGGATGACAGTGGTGCCGAGAGCACCAAGGGAGATCGTTTTTGCCTCCCTCACAAAGCGGATCATCCCCACGTTTCCCGAAAGGTCGATATCGAATAGTGAGCCCACACTTGCTGTTTGTTGCCGAATCCCGAGCTGATAGGATATGACACCAACATCAATGCGGTCTTGTGCGTTGATGAGGTCAAACTCGACGCTTGTTCTACTGAGTGAAATCCTGGCGCTTATCGCTGTGCGGGGGAGTGGCGAATAGATGACGTGAAAGCCATAACCAAAAGATGGGCGAAATCCTAGTGCAGGTCCATATCCGTGATATGAGCCATATGGGGAAAGAGCCAAGGTAGGGGGTTCCTGTTGTGCAAGCAGACAAATGGGGAAAACTAAAGGCAAAAGCAGTTTCCAGAGCATTTCTGATCCCCTGTTTCCGTTGGCTCTATTTCAAGTAACGCAAATCACGTAATTCACAAAAATCATACCGCGTGCCGTGCATCAATATACGCTTTCACGAGACGAAGTCAAGAGAAAAGATTTCAGCTCGAAAAGCGATAATTTCATCATGTTTTCTGCGTTCCGGCGCAGCGACAGGTAAAAAGGTACATATTCTGCGGTGCAACCCACTAGCGTCTTGCCACTATGAACAGAATTGTCTAACATTCTGAAGCCAGAACCGAAGTCGACCAACAACCGGAGACGCCATGGAGCGATTAACTCGCCGAGCATTCACAACCCTTCTGATAACCTCTGCTGTTCTTCCAGCCTCACGAGACAGTACGGCTGAAATACCACAGACGGAACAGAGAACCTCTAATCCTACTATCCCTGATTCCATTGCCGGTCGCTTCCTTACACCGGAAGAGAAGAGACTCACGGCGGGATTTCTTTCGAAGCACGAGGAGAGGCTCTCTTCCCTCCGTGCGAACGATCTTCCGAACAGCCTTTCACCTGCATTTTGTTACAGCAGCGAGCTTTCAACGCGCCTATGATTACAGAAGATATTCTGTTTGCACCGATCACCGAACTCTCTCGATTAATCAAACGCCGACAGGTCACTGCCGTCCGCCTTACGGAAGCGTACCTTGACCGCATTGAGAAATTGTCACCGCGTTTGAATGCATTTGTCTCTACAACACCGGAACTTGCGTTGAAGCAGGCAGCACAGGCGGACAAGGAAGTGAACGCAGGGCTCAGTCGAGGGCCCTTGCACGGAATTCCGTTCGCCGCCAAAGACCTCTTTGCCGTCAAAGGATATCCAACAACGTGGGGAGCACAGCCATATCAAAATCAGACATTCGATGAAGATGCCACCGTTATTCGCAAGCTGAATGACGCCGGGGCCATCCTTCTTGGCAAATGTGCCATGAGCGAGATCGCCGGCGGCCCACCCACAGCAAGTGCAACAGGCGCCTGTCGAACACCATGGGACCTTCAACGCTGGTCGGGCGGATCATCCAGTGGCTCGGGTGCGGCAGTGGCTGCCGGCCTTGCTGTGTTTGCGCTCGGCACTGAAACATGGGGATCAATCATGACTCCCGCTTCCTTTTGCGGAGTAACCGGTTTGAGACCTTCCTTCGGCCGCATCAGCAGAGTGGGGGTAATGGCGCTTTCCTGGACTATGGACAAGGTCGGCTTTCTTACACGGACGGCGCGTGACTCCTCCATCGTCTTTGATGCGCTGAAGGGAAAAGATCCCGATGACATATGCACCGTGGAGGCACCTTTCCGCCCTTCGTTTGCAAAGGCGGCTGAGAAGGTTCGCACTCTACGCGTTGGGTTCGTCAAGGAGGACTACGCCCGGTGGGGCGAATCCGACGTGGCTGCTGCCTTTTCCCGCGCCTTGCAGACACTTGGCGGCATTGGCATCACTGCCAATGAGATCCTTCTACCCTCACACCCATACGAAACCATTGCTGGAACCATTATCGCCGCGGAGGAAGCGTCGGCATTCGAGCCGCTGGTTCGCGCTGGCAAGCTCGATGGTATCATCGATCCTGACCGAAGAGGCGAATTACTCGGCGGCCAACTGATCACCGCCGTGGACTATCTCCGATGTCAGCGCCTCCGAACCATCATTGCTCGGGATTTCGCTCTACTCTTCAGCCGTTATGATATCATTCTCGGGTCTAGCACACTGCAATGTGCGCCATCCATAGAAGCGGACATGGAGTCGATATTTCGAGGAGGCAATTCTATTGAGGCGGCCGAGAATTTGCTCGGACTCCCTGCGGCCTCTGTTCCATGCGGGTTCAACAAAGACGGTCTTCCGATCGGTCTGAAGATCATAGGCCCTCCGATGGAGGAAGCGAATGTTCTCGAACTGGCGCACGCTTATCAAACGCTGACTGATTGGCACACGCGGCGTCCAAGGATGTGATGACAGTTTTTTTCAAGCACACTCAACAAGGAGACAATCAGACAATGAAACGACTCTTCCTCTCCTCATCCGATAAGAAAATTGGTGGTGTATGCGGTGGCATTGCCGACTATCTCGCGGTTGACGCAACGGTTGTTCGTCTTGTTGTCGTCATTCTTGCCATCATTACAGGATTTCTTCCGTTCACTCTCGGCTATCTCGTCGCGTGGGCAATCATCCCACGAAGGCAATAGCCCGTTACATCGACCTGTCTGCATCTTGATTTTCTTGGCACGTTTTCTTAGATTGGTCGCACTGCAGTCGAACGCCAATCTGTCGACACGAGAACAACTCACAGAGCAATCATGTCTATAGCAGTCCGCAACCTCACCAAATTCTATGGTGAACAGAAGGCAATCGATGACATCTCGTTCGATGTGAAGACGGGAGAAATTCTCGGCTTCCTGGGCCCGAATGGTGCCGGGAAAACAACGACCATGAAAATCCTGACCTGCTACATGCCTCCCTCTGCAGGTCACGTGGAGGTGGATGGACTCGATATTTCGCGCAGTTCCCTCGATGTCCGAAAGAAAGTCGGATATCTTCCGGAGATGAATCCTCTCTATCTCGACATGAATGTCCTTGACTATATTGAATACTCTGCACAGCTCCACGGCTTGAAGGGCGGGCAGATGAAGCATCGTGTCAAGGAGATGGCCCATGTCTGCGGATTGGAGGAGGTGCGACACAAGGATATCGGCGAACTCTCCAAGGGATACCGTCAGCGCGTGGGACTTGCGCAGGCAATGGTGCACGAGCCGGATGTCTTGATCCTCGATGAACCGACGAGTGGCCTCGACCCCAATCAGATCGTCGAAATCCGCAATCTGATCCGCCAGTTGGGAAGGGCAAAGACCGTCATTCTCTCCACTCATATTCTCTCGGAAGTTCAGGCCACCTGCGATCGTGTCCTGATAATAAACGAGGGAAAGATTGTTGCTGACGGGACCCCAGAACAGCTTCGACAGGATTTCCAGGGTGCTGAATCCATCAGCCTCGAGTTAAGAACGGGTGTGGCGAATCCTGTTGACCAAGTGTCTCCCAAACTCCGTGCCCTTGGCCCGGTAACTGCCGTGGAACTCGTTTCGCAAAAGGACTCTGTCAGCCGCTATACTATTCACATTGAAAAAGGGGCTGACATCCGGGAGGCAGCGTTCAGGCTAGCGGTCGCTGAGGGCTGGGTTTTGCTGGAAATGCACCGAAAAACCACAAGCCTCGAAGAGGTCTTCCATAAACTTACGACATAACAGCTCTCAAGACTCATGATTGCACTATCGAATGTCTTTCCCATCTATCGCCGCGAGCTCCGATCCTACTTCAATTCACCGGTGGCGTATGTTGTGATCGTGGTGTTCCTGGCCATCATTGGCTGGTTTTTCACCAGCAACCTGTTTCTGATGAATGTGGCCTCGCTCCGCATCGTCTTCGAGCTGGTCCCGCTCATTTTCCTGTTTTTCGTTCCGGCCATAACCATGCGTCTCCTGGCCGAGGAAAAGAAATCGGGCACACTGGAACTCCTTGCCACAAAACCGGTCCGCGATGTGGAGATTGTGTTGGGGAAGTTCCTCGCCGCCTGGACGTTGCTTGCTGCAACCCTCGCACCAACGCTTTTATACCTCATCTCCGTCATGACGATTGGCAAGATAGACATGGGACCCGTCTTTACCGGATACCTGGGTCTATTGTTGATGGGTGCTGTCTATATCGGGATCGGCCTGCTCGCCTCCAGTCTTACCGAGAATCAGATCATTGCGTTCATCCTCAGCTTCCTGATCGTGTTCGCTCTCTTTATGATGGACAAAATCCTGATCTACGTTCCCGAAGGGTTCGCCTCCACCATCGAGTTCCTCGCCATCGATTATCATTTCTCGAACATCGCGCGGGGTGTCATCGATTCACGAAATATCATCTACTTCGGTTCGCTCCTTGGTTTCTCGCTCTTTCTGGCAACAGTCTCACTCGAACGTCGCAAGTGGTAATCAACCCATGACCTCTCGCACTCTGAAATCACAGACCCTGTTGAAAGTCGGCATCATTGCCGGCATCCTCGTTTTGCTCAACATTGTTTCTATCCGTGTCTTTGGCAGACTCGATGTCACGGGGAACAAACTCTTCACGCTCTCCGATGCAAGCAAGGA
>JAERML010000106.1 GCA_016844425.1 Bacteroidota bacterium | reverse complement strand
ATTGGAGGTGCCACGCACCGAACTTTGTTGTTCATTATTTGGTGTTCGATATTGGATATTCAAGTGAATGAACACTTTGGGACTATCGAACTCCGAATAACAGAGGAACCCGAAGCATGAATCAACCGCAACCGATTTGCCTCCCCGATCTTTCATCCCGTCCGTTTCAGCTCACGGTTGAACGAAAGATGCCCATCCCGCCAAACGTGCTGTACGTTGCCTGGGGTTTTGGGCGACGGGTTGATGAACATAACTCTCCAAAACAGATGTCAGAAGGAGTCGTCCCATATGGCAGAGCTCAAGACGAAACGGAACGACGGCAGCGTTACCAGTTTTCTCAAGACGATCCCGGACGCGCAAAAACGCGAAGACTCATTTGCGGTACTGGAGATCATGAAGCAGGTTACAAAGCAGGAACCCACAATGTGGGGAACGAGCATTGTCGGCTTTGGAATCTATCACTACAAGTATGAGACCGGGCGCGAAGGGGACTGGTTTCTCATCGGATTTTCACCGCGCAAGCAGGATCTGACCCTCTATGTTATGGGCGGGTTCGCACCACACGGACCGATCATGAAACGACTGGGCAAGTATAGGACGGGAAAGTCGTGCTTGTACATTAAGAAACTGGCAGACATCGATATTCCAGCCCTGAAAGCATTGCTCAACGCATCGCTCAAAGATCTGGCAAAACGGCTTCCATAGGAGCGGCAAAAGAGTCTCTGTCTCTTGCATGAAGGTGCGTGGCAGACAATTGTGATTCGAGATAGAATGCAAAAGGCGAAGGCATTCTGATCCCTGAATAGCACACCCGCTTTCGCTCCGCTTCCGCCTTCACTTCGTTCCGGCGGACCCCGACGAGGTCGGGGCAAGCAGGTCAGCGGGCAGGCTGATAACACTGATGTTACGGGATCTTCACTAATTTATGTCTGTGGGAATCTCGTGCTTTTTTCTGTGTCATCAGTGTGCCAAAAACAAGAATAACCCTCTTCTCAACATCCTTCTTTCCCGGCAGAAAACAGAAAGCGATCCTTCAATGAGAATCTTCTTCTTTCTTCTCCTGACTCTTCACTCACTTATCCATCTCCTTGGCTTTGTCAAGGCATTCAACCTGGCAGAGGTCAGCCAATTGACGCAGGGCATTTCAAAGCCCGCCGGCGCGGCGTGGCTGCTTGCCGCGATTCTTCTTCTCGTTGGCGCAATCTTTTTTCTTTTGAAGATCGAGTACTGGTGGCTGGCCGCGGCACCGGGGGTCATTCTCTCTCAAGTCCTGATTATCATTTCCTGGACCGATGCAAAGTTCGGCACCATCGCGAACGTTCTCATTCTCCTCCCGCTTACAATTTCCATCCTGAACAGCCTTCCGTCGAGCTTCGCAAACCTGTACAAAGCAGAAGTACGGAAAGGTCTGGCGAGTACGGCAGGCATGCCGATCGTGCGTGAAGAGGAGATTGCGCATCTGCCGACGCCCGTTCAGAAGTACCTCCGTTATGCAGGTGTGATGGGCAAGCCGCATGTACGGAACATGCGTGTGCGGTGTACGGGACAGATACGGCCAAAGATGGATGGCGGCTGGCTTGACTTTGAATCGCAGCAATACAATTTCTTCGACAACCCGGCGCGATTGTTCTTCATTGAGTCGTCGATGTATGGCCTTCCTTTTGACGGTCTGCATGCATATGTCGGCCCCGCGGCCATCATGCAAATCAAGGTTGCGGCGATGTTGCTTGTGGTGGATGCCAAGGGGCCAGAGATGAATCAAGGGGAAACGGTAACGATGTTCAATGACATGTGCGTCATGGCGCCGGCAACGCTGATCAACAAGATCATTCAATGGGAGTCGATTGATTCGCTGACGGCCAAAGCGACATTTACGAATGAGGGAAATACGATCTCCGCCGTCTTGTACTTCAACGAAAGCGGGGAGCTGGTCAATTTCACATCGGACGACAGATACCAGTCAGAAGACGGCAAAGTGTATAAGAACTACCGGTGGTCGACACCAATGAAGAACTACAAAGATTTTGGGGGCATCAAGATTGCGACCTTTGGCGAAGCTTCCTGGCAGACGCCGAACGGCGAGTTCGTGTACGGGAGGTTCAATCTCCTGGATGTAGAATACAATTGTGGGACATTGAAGTAGTGGAGGTGCAAAGGATCAACGCCAACGGCCAGGTCATGGTCTCCAAACCAGTCCGGGGCCTGGTGCTTTTTTCCGGTGGATACTACAGCTTCTGTCAAACATCCCATTTACGCCTGCGGTGGTCACATAGTCAACAAGCTAGTCTGGGCTCGCTAGAAGCGCGGTCGAAAACATCGACTTTGCCACAAAGTCACCAAGACACGAAGAAGACTTTTTGAATTTTCTTCATTTTGAAGAACCTTTGTGACTTCGTGCCTTCGTGCCTGCACGCCGAAGTGCGGCGTTTCGGCACGCAGGCGTGGCACCACTTTTCGACTGGACCTCTAGCAGACTGTTGAAAATCCAAAGGGAGATCATTTTTATGATGAACCGCATGGCCGGTGCGTTGTTTCTGGCGACTCTGTTTTTTGGCGCTCACCGTCGAAGCACAGCAACGGGGATGCCGGGATCTGTATTCTTCGGGGAAAATAGGTACCTTCACATCGGTGCCCCCCTGGCACCCGGGCACCCCATTCTACTCCGTTTCTGAAAAAAGAAGGTCCCGGTTACACGACCGGGGTGCATCGCCGGGTTCAGGATGACCAATCGATTCTTCATCATTTCCTTCTGCGTTTTGATCCCACTTCTGGGATGCAGCCGTTTCAACCCCACCGACTCCTCGATACAGACCGATACAACGCACACAGCGATTATCATGGTGGACGACCTGTCATCAGCCGGTCTTGCCACCGACAACGCGCAGATCAAGAGTGCCGTTATCTCCTCTGATGTTCTCATGGTGATTGCACAGTACGGCGGTGGGTGCAAGCAGCACGATTTCAAGTTGTTCGGCTCCAGGCGCTTTCTCGAGTCATATCCGGTGCAAGCGGATGTGGTCCTCTCCCACAACGCGAACGGAGACGCTTGCAAGGCTCTAATCAGCGACTCTCTGCGGTTCTCATTGCAGCGATTGAAAGAGACATTCCAGATGTATTACGGCGGAAGAGGAACTATCCTGCTCCGGCTCCACGAGCCAGGGAAACAAGAGCCATTACTGCCACTTATTCGATATGAGTTCTAGAAGCCTGGACGAAAACCCACTTTCTGCCATTTCGAATAGTTCATATCGTATTTTTCAACGCAGAGGCGCCGAGGACGCAGAGAATCGCAGAGGACAAGGCAATAGACTCTGCGGTGCTCCCCGCCAGAACGCATGGCGGGCTGGCGCGGACGGAGTTTATCCCGACGTCTTTAGTCGGGACGTCTCCTCTTGCCTTTCACGTGAAGTGTTCTAAATTGACCTTGCTGTTTTTCCGGGCTCTTTTCCTACTCCCATTCTGAACCTGAACGACTTGATCAATGTCAAAGTCTAGTCACAACAGCGACTATCTGCTTGGTGTGAACCAGCAAGAGTTGGAACGCCTTCAATTTCAACACAGCGTCTGGGGCCCGGTAACGAAGAAATTCCTTGACCGGATCGGTGTGCAAAAGGGATGGCGGTGTCTCGACGTTGGGGCGGGTCCTGGATTCGTCTCGATTGACCTCCGGGAAACGGTCGGAGAAACCGGCGAGGTCACGGCGCTCGAACCGTCGGAGTTCTACCTGGACTGGCTCCGGAAACAGACGGCAGAACAGAAATGGAAGAATGTACACTGCATTCAGGGCGTAGCCGAACAAGCCTCTCTTCCCTCCCATCATTATGACCTGATCTTCGTACGATGGGTAATCGCCTTCGTGCCGGACCCGGAGAAGTTCCTGACACAACTGATTGCAGCGCTCCGCGTCGGCGGCATCATCGCCATACAGGATTACTATTACGAGGGCTTATCGCTGTATCCCCACGGCGGGATCTGGGACAAGATGCCTGACATCGTTCGTTCATACTATCGGTCGGGTGGAGGAGACGCGTACGTCGCGGCGAAGATTCCGGCAATCTTCAAGCGGTGTGGACTCCGGCTCGTGGATTTCACGCCAACGTGCCTTTCCGGTGGGCCGGCGAGCGGCGTTATGGAATGGGCGCATCGCTTCTTTTCCGTGCATATTCCTCTCATGGCCGACAAAGGCGTCATCACCCGCGATCAAGCTGACGCCTTGCTGGCCGATTGGAACGCCCATCGTCAGAACCCTGAGACCCTTTTCTTTTCTCCCCTCGTTGTCGATGTTGCTGGAGTTTTTCAAGAAAAATTCCGTCATTGATTCATCCGCAATTGCATACTTCGAAGGAGGCGGCGTCCTCCTGAACCTCGCGACTTCACGCACGGCCGAGGAGAGGGCCCTGTACGATACGCTGGTTTCCCTTCTTATCGCCCGGCAACGGAGTGCGGATCACTTTCAACCCCGGAGACCACAGTGACAAAATATGCTTCATGTTTGCTGTTCATGTTCCTGTTGCCATCGCTCTTGTTCTCACAAAATCCCACTTTTGAATACAAGCTTGGAATGTCCAAGCCCTCGACACACCTGCTTGAAGTTGAGCTGAGCGTCAAGAGCTTGCCGTCAGGCAGCTCAGCCATCGATTTTCTGATGCCTGTCTGGCGCACAGGCCGGTACGTGATTTTCGATTTTGCCGGAGGCGTGCAGGAGTTCTCTGCCAGGGATGGATCCGGCAGCCCGTTGAAGTGGTCCAAAACAGAGAAGTCCACGTGGCGCGTTGAAAAAAACCGTGCTACCGCGGTTACCATTCGGTACAAGGTGTATGCAAACGAGTTTGAGATGCGCACGCGGGGTCTCAACGATGAGCACGCATTCGTCGACGGCTGCGCCGTGTTCATGTACATCGACCGATACCGGCACCTTCCGCTCACTCTGGCTGTTACTCCCTACCAGGATTGGCATGTCACGACCGGACTCGAAGCCGCACCCGGTGGACAATTCAGATTCTCGGCGCCGGATTTCGACTACCTGGTCGATTGTCCCCTCGAAATCGGCCACCAGAAAGATTTTGAGTTCCAGGCTGAGGGGAAGAAGCACGTGCTGAGCATCTTTGGTCAGGGCAACTACGATGCCGACACGCTGATCAAGGACATCAGCACGATCGTGAAAGCCAACAAGGAATTCTGGGGAGATCTCCCGTACGATCGGTATGTGTTTATGCTCCACTTGTCGTCCCGCGGTGGCGGAACAGAACACATCAACTCAACAATTATGCAGACCAGTCCCTATCGCTTCAAGAACCCCGGTTCCTACAGGGGCTTCCTCGGATTGGTCTCTCATGAGTACTTCCATACGTGGAATGTGAAACGCCTGAGGCCTAAAGGTATTCTTCCCTATGATTACATGCGGGAGAATTATTTGAATGAGCTCTGGGTCGCCGAGGGAACGACTTCGTACTACGGCGAACTCCTTCTGGTCAGGGCCGGGTTCATTCCTGTCTCAGGAATGCTCGACGGTCTGGCCAGCGGCGTTCAATCCGATCGACAGCGGCCGGGCAACAAGGTACAATCAGTCACCGAATCGAGTTTTGACGCGTGGATCAAATTGTGGAAAGGCAACCAGCAGTCCTATAATTCCGAAACCGATTACTATGGAAAAGGATCTGATGTAAGCCTGGTGCTTGATCTGGAGATCCGGCAGCGGTCCAAGAACAAGTACTC
>JAERML010000105.1 GCA_016844425.1 Bacteroidota bacterium | reverse complement strand
TTTCTTTAGTCCACTTTTTGCGTAAAGGGCTGAGTACACCTATTTCACAGGAAATAGCCAAGAATTCAGATTCTGGTAAAAATTAAGATAGCGCGGATGATCATTGAAAAAAAGAGTAGCCAATGATCTGAAATTTGTGTATATTAAGGCATATTTGGGCCGATGTTTTTCCCAGCTTATTTTTCCATGGCTCGGGAAACCGACTTGGCTTGAGGATTGTTCTATAAGTTATGAATGCCCCAACCAATAGAGTGGCGGTAATTACATGCAAATGCTGAAAGGACGTGACATCGTGAAGAAGGTGGCCTGAGTGCCGTAAGAAGGAGGCACTATACAAGGAGCAGCGCGAGCGAATGAGGCGAAGTCTTCCGTTTTATCTCAAGACGGATATCTGATTTCAACTGAACCATTCTCCTAACGCCTCCTCGGGACTTTCCCAGGAGGCGTTCGTATTTATCCGATCTGCATGCAAGACTGGGATCTCCGTGCCCCTTTCAATCTCCACAACATGAAGATAGAGGTCATCCCCGCGAAGAAAGTTCCTCCCCACAATACACCCGCGCCACAGTCATCGAGAATCATTGTACCAACCCATCCACCAGCGCAAAGAGCGCATGATTGGGAATCACGTTCAACACATCAACGTCTTCGGTTCTCCCGGCTGGAGCTCTGTTACGCGCCTCTTCATCGACATTTAGTGTAGACCGAGGATGTGCTTGGGAAGTAGCAGGGCACACGCCATAGCGGCCTCTCGTGGTCCCATTGTGTAGAGATCACCAATCGGGATACAAGCGACATCCGGTTTGTACAGGGAGCGGATGAACCTCATGTCGCCGAACAGGGACGTATCCCCGGCGTGGTAGACGGTGCATCCATCCTCAAACCGGATAACAAACCCCGCGGCCTGGCCACCAGGTATTGGTGGAGACTCGACATCGATGTCCGAGCTGTGCTTTGCATCGACCATTGTCACGACTACACCCCCCATCGTAATCGTTCCGCCTTTATTCATGCCGTGAACAGCCGTTATGCCTTTACTCTTGAGGTACAACGCCACCTCATGGATTGCCACGACGCCAGCATTCATTCTTCTGGCAAGTTCAATCGTATTGCCAATGTGGTCTCCGTGTCCGTGACTGATAAGGATGAGGTCAACGTCGGCAATCTCTCTTGAGTTGGCGGGGGCCTTGGGGTTATCCAGCCAGGGATCTATCAATACTCTCTTCCCAGCCGATGACTCGAACAACATGGCGGAATGACCAAACCATGTCACAACTACGCTTCGTTTCGCTTTCTTTTTCCCTTTTGCTGCCATTGCGCTTCTCTCAGTGGTGGTCAAAATGCATCTGCCAGAGTATAAGGAAAAAGAACCTGGTTTTTAAAAAGATGATGCCTTCTACGGCAACGACTTCACCAGTACCAGCTCCCGACGATCCCTTTCTCGAACACCATCAAGAAAACTCTGCAACTCTGCGTATCGACTTGACGGAACCTCGTCTCCCGAAAGTGTGAAGGCCGAAGAGATATTCATCGAGCGCCCATGAGCACTCCATTGCCATGTGGCCATGCCATATAATGAACGGAGCGAATCACTCACCTCGGGATTTGCGGCGGCCCACCCTTCTGGAATATGGATCGTCAATTCCAGGTCGGAAGTCGCACCAAATCGGAATCGCACCGGATGAAGACGGCTGGACGAGGTGAAATACTCCGGGAGATCGGACATTGTGATCTCTCCCGGTCTCAGGCTTAGCTCCGTTCCTCGCCGCATTGCAATGGTTCGCGCCCGAAACGCATACGAAATTTTCAACGGCTCGCTGACCGGGTCATCACCAGCGATCTCAAACGAATCCACTTTCGCGCCTGAACACCGTGATGCAATGTAGGCCTCTACCCATTGGCGCCGGCGATCTGCGGACATATACATCAATTGTTCACGAAGTTCAGCGGCAGGAGATCCCCACACGTTTGTCTCCCCTTGAACCCTGCCGGATTGATCGGGCTCAAGCCTAACATCCCATCGCAGCAGAGTTCGGTTTTGCATCGCGCCTCGACGGGGGGTTATCTTGATTTGATCTTCCCCCTTCGCATCCACGACGAGCACGGGTAATCCCTGGTCATACCAGGGAAGCTCGCCAAAAGGACACCCCTTCTCCGTTGCATCCATCCACGTCCCTCCATCTCCGATGGAAGGAGCATAGGCGATAGCATGATTGAATTGTAGCGGCGATGGGAAACTCGTGTCAGGTTTACCATTGGGCCATGTGCTGACCAGAACCTGACATACTTCAAGTCCTGCTTCCTGTGCAAGAGCACAAAGAATCGTCGTCATGTCCTTGCAATCACCATACAGGTTCGTGAACACATCATCGGCAGGATGCGGTTGAAAGCCTCCTATCCCGATCTCGACAGCAACATAGCGAATCTTGTCCCTCACCCACTCGTAGATTCGTCTCAGCCTCTCCTCATTCGAAGTCGCGCCCGCCGTGAGCTGCTGCACCAACGCCTTCGCGTCAGCACCACAAATCATCTGAGGAGCCGAGAGACGATGATACCATTGTGACACATCCCTCCATGTTTTGAACCCCAGCGGCGCAATTGCCAGCCGTGATGTTTGTTCGATGCGGGACGGCATCCCGACCTCCAATGGGACCGGAGCAATGTCCCGTGCCTCCCATAGGTGCAACGATTTGAATCCCGCGGGAGGGCTCGTTACCTTCGGCTCCAGTTTCATCCCATAGATGCGAAACGGCGCCTCCCACTCGGATGGTTTCACAAGTGTAAAACGAGAGAGAACAGTCGGCACATCATGTTGAAAAGTCCACGAATGCCAGAAGGTGCGGTTGTGGATGCTGATCTTGTAGCGGTATTCAACGACCGAACCGTTCTTTACTCCCGGAAGAGTGAAGATCTTTGCACGTTGGTCGGAGAAGAAAACGAAGTTCGGATAGAGACTGACATCAAAGACATTACTTTCATTCAGCACGGTTATCCTACCTTCCGGCGAAATGGTGCGCGCCTGGATTTCATCAACTGTACTACTTGATCCATAAGGAATGACAACATTCGCGTACCGGTGCCCCTGGGGCGCCAGGATTCTGATGATGCGGTGTTGTTCGTACACACTAAATCCCAACTCGCCGCTTCCAAAGATTTCCATCGACCCTTCATCCAGGAGGATAACCGCCCCGGCATCGGGGTATTCCTTCCGTCCGGGGAGATTTGCAAGCTCAAAGTCTTTCCACGCAACAGTCCTCTCCCACTCTGACTGGTGCGAACAGGAAAGAAAGCAACTGAGAAGAAACGTGAGGAGAAAACGATGCCACGAGAAAGTCTTCATCTGGATCGGGTTGGGAAACAACCGTTCAAGGATTGTGGGTAGGTCAGGCTGCAGGAGCCAGGGACTGATTCAATAGCAATTCGAACTCCTCCCGGGGCACAACGCGAATGTTGCGCCGGTTCTTCCCGTCGCGGAGATACCGAAGGAGAATCTTGTAACTGTCATAGTCGAAGCGGTGCATGCTCTTCAGGTGATGTTCATGACCGATGTCCGAATACTTGAAACCGGAAACGAGCCGCCATTGGTCGATCAGAAAAATCTCTCCCGCATTCTCTTCACCTCGCTCATCGATTACAATTGCACCCTTGAATGGCCATGCCTTGACCCGTCGGTCGACAAACGCTCTATCAAATCGTACGTTATGCGACTCCGGAGCCTCTTCTCCCATGCAGGCACCATGGCACTGATGCAGATGGTAGGGGAAGCAATGCCCCCGTGCACGCTCCAGTCCGAGGAGTTTGCGGCAGAGCTGATGTTGCCGCGCAATCTTCAGCAGGAACTCCTTTGCCTGTTTGATCGACTTAAACATTCCAACAATCGGAAGTGACTCATCCAGATCGACGTGGTCAATTTCTTCGAGGACCACCGTCGCATATCCTTCCTTCGTCAATTCACGCCGTGCCACAACAATGTTTCGCTTTCTGCGTGATGCCTGATTGTACAGTGGCTGCAGTTCTTTGATCAACTGAGACTCAAGCAACAAAGCACCCAATTCCCCCGCCGTCTGCCGGAACTCGATTCTGCACACCTGGCCGTGCATCTGGCGCTCGTTGCTTGCCGAAAAATGTCCCAACACCCGTTCACGGATATTCTTGCTCTTACCGACATACAGCAGCTCGCCACCTTCCCCGTGGAAGAAATACACTCCTGGCCTCTCCGGGAGCGCGTCAATCATTTCCCTATCAAGATGGGATGGGAGTGTGTTGGTCTTCAGAATAGAGGCAACCGCAGCAGCGATCCTATCCCGATCGTGGTCACGCTGCGCCAGCGCTAGAAAGTCCACCACAGCTTGCGCGTCCCCAAGTGCACGGTGGCGATCAATGCAAATGATGCTGTGACGCTGAATGACGCTGCTCAGGTCGTGCCGACGGAATTCGGGATACAATCTTCTGGAAAGCTTCACCGTGCAGAGACACTTTGCCTCATATCGGATCGAATACCGGGCAAACTCTGCCCGCAGGAAGCCATAATCAAACCGGGCATTGTGCGCAACGAAAACCGCTCCGTCGAGGATTTCCAAAATGTTATTTGCTACAGAGCGAAACCTGGGAGCCGTTGCCACATCCTCATTGCGGATGCCGGTCAAGTGTTCGATGGTGGGAGGAATGAACCGCTCCGGGTGGACAAGGGACTGGTATGTGCGGATGGCCCTCCCCTGCTCTATGCGGATCACGGCAATCTCAATAATCCGGTTGTACACCGGATTGCCGCCGGTCGTTTCGATGTCGACGATGGCGAGGGGGAGTTCGCTCAGGTGCATCAAGTCGGTGATTCAGTGATTCAAGGGTCGTGGTTGAATCTACCGATCAGAGTGGTGAGATGCAAGGTGACATCATACTCACTCTCGCTGCAGGGCCGAGGTATTCTCAGCACACAAGTCGTGCTGCGAGCCGTGTCGAGTGGGACTGTGCGCCCAGGATGCCTTCATCGAATCGACGGCCGCACTCGGCTCCATCCTGATACACAATCATATCCACGCGGTAGTGCTCGTCCGGTCCAGGATTCCCGCCAAGAATAGTAGCGAGGCAGTCAAGGATGCTGCCGTCGTTCTCTCCGTTTGGCCGGGGCAACGGATAGATGTCTGGAGCCTGGTCGGTATTGATCCCCTCTCCCAGTTTTCGCTTCCCCCTCCCTTTCTTGTCCCATAGAACGAGGGCGTAGGCCCCCACCTGGACGTACCCGAACGTGATTTCTACCGTGACAGGCCCGCCGTTACGGTTGAAACGGATCTCGTGGAGCGGCATTGAGTTTCCTCCGGTTGGTTCAGGAATTATGAACTATGCTATAAGAATGTCTCCGGGGGAACGCACGCGGACATCCCGAAAAAAGTTAGAGGAAACGCAGGACAGATGCAATTCGGGGTCCCAAGAATCGAAAGCTCTATCCTGAAATCGGCTTTCAGGACAAACAATTCTAAAAAAGTCGCCGAATAGGAACCGTTTTGTCTAAGTCAATCACCAACTCATCTCACAGTGTTAGCGGACTGTTGGCAGATGAATTGTGGACGACATATAATCCATGGCAACGCGTTTGTCAAGAGGTACATCCATCCAGTCTTCCACAACCACATTCACCAGTTCGAACATCGGCATGTACATCGAAACAAGAATTCTGACAGGGACGAGATCCATCGTTTCGTCGGGCGTGATCCCAGAAAAGAATAGAGCATCCAAGGTCCCCACCGCTAGCTGGGAAAAACCGTTGTCGTTGAGACTAGGGCGCGGGGGTTCTGCACAGCAATAGTATTTACTTGAGCATCAACATCTTCTTCACGCTCACGAATGAGCCCGCCGCAATGCGATAGACATAGACGCCGCTGGCGAGGTGCTCACCGTGGTCACCTTTCCCATCCCAGACAACCTCATGTCCGCCTGCTGGAAGCTGTTCGTTAACCAACACTCGCACATGCCGACCAAGGATATCAAAGATGTCTAACCGAGCATCCTCCATTGTCACAAGAGAGAACCGGATGCGCGTTTGCGGGTTGAACGGGTTGGGATAGTTCTGGTACAATTCGTAGGTCTGTGGCACTGTTGCCACCGGATCCTCCACCGGCAGCACGCCATTTCCCAAAGGTGTGTAATACGGCCCGGCGCCGATGGTTCCGCCGGGTGATGGACATTGACAGTATGGGCTGTTTGTGTTGCTCAGATAGTTCGGGTCGAACCCCGAGTTTCCGGATGTGACATTTCCCGGAATTGTTACGTCTGACAAATAGGCCGTCGAACTGATCAAGGCTGCAAAGAGCTGAAAAGAGTCAGCCGGCGTCCCACCGAACTCGGCAAACGGAATTCTGATCTCTGCCCCTCTTCTGCTCCCGGCAACCGACGATCTCTGGAACGCAAATGTTACGGACC
>JAERML010000329.1 GCA_016844425.1 Bacteroidota bacterium | reverse complement strand
CAGGAGATTCGACGTCAGGGTATTCCATTGCGTTTCGGGACACGCTGAGTTCGCCCCGGTCGTATGTCGTGTTCTGTGCCGGGGGCCAGCGGAGTGTGCCTCCGGTCTCGCAGAAGGTTTTTTCCGACATCCGCGTGAACGTGCAGGGGGCGGACTATGTCGTCATTGCACATAAGACCTTCATGACATCTGCGCAGCAGCTTGCTTCCCATCGACAGGCGGTGAACGGTGTCCGCACTGCGGTGATAGATGTGCAGGATATCTATGACGAATTCAACTACGGTACTCTGAACGTAAATCCTGTCAAGGCATTTCTCAGGCATGCGTACACGCAATGGCCTTCTCCTGCGCCTTCATATGTTCTCATGTTCGGTGATGCGAGTTGGGATTTCCACAAGTACAAGGCCAGTTCTCAGCAGGTGAATTACGTCCCGGCATATGGGGTTCCATCGGGCGATAATTGGTTTGGATGCTTTGATTCAACGGTCACGTTCATCCCTTCACTATTGATTGGACGTCTCCCCGTTACGGATCCGCTGCAAGCTCAACGGACCGTTTCGAAAATCATTGGCTATGACGGTTACACACTGGATGAATGGAACAAGAACTTCCTGTTCATCACCGGAGGGAACTCCCTCGGTGAACAGAACCAATTCAATGGGCTATCGAACACATCCATCAATTCGTATGTGACACCGCCTCCAATTGGAGGGACTCCTTTCAGAGTGTACAAATCGTCATTGGCGATTATTGATGGCGAGAACAAACAGCTCCTTCGCTCGATCATCCGTGACGGGGTCGTGTTCCTGAATTTCCTCGGACACTCCGGTGGCAATGTCTGGGGTGTGGATGTCGGAGACCCTAACACATTGGAGAATACCAACGGGAGACTCCCGTTTGTTTCGTCGGTAAGCTGCAATGTTGGCGCGTTTGCCGACCCTGCCAAGCCCTTGCTTGCAGAGAACTTTCTCCTTGCCGACAACCGCGGCGCGATTGCTACGTGGGCATCCTCTTCTCTTGGCTACGCTACGGTTGGTGGTTACCTGGTTCAGTATTTCCTCTCGGCGGTGACAGACTCGATGCGGGACTTCGGCGGACTGACGACCACCGCACGCTTCAGACTCTGGCAGAATTTTGGCAACTACTTTGTGTACGTCGCCATGGTCAAACTCAACCCGTTGCTGGGGGACCCTCTCTGCCATTCCGTTGAAACCAGACCTGACAACACGGGTCAGCGACATTAAGGTTAGCCCGTCTGCACCATCTCCCAATGACACGAGCATCAACGTCACTATCAAGTTCCACAACTATGGACTTGTTCCGCCGGACAGTGTGGGGATCTCGTTGATTGATGTTTACAACGGACAAACGATCCCACTTCTTTCGAATAAAAAACTCCCTCCAACCCGGCACCACGACTCCCTCTCGATTTCCTGGGAAGCAGCAGAACAAATCGGGCGACATACATTGACTGCTACCCTCGATCCTACCAGTGCCGTCGAAGAGACGAATGAACTCAACAACAACGCAACGGTAGATCAGTACGTTTACGCGAACATTCTTGCAGTTGTGAAGCCGTTGGACAAGATGGTCGTGCAACCTTGCCCGCAAACGCTGACGGTTACCAGCCCGATCGGTCTTGACTCGGTGGGATTCCAGTACTTCTTCGAGTTGGACACGGTTGCTACATTTGACTCACCATTTCTCACCGTATCCGGTGGTGTAACGCCGGGCCCCGTGAAAGGAGGGGGCCGGTGAAAGGAGAATGGACGACTCCTTCGCTGCCCGCTGGTCGCCTTTTCTTCTGGCGAGCGAGAACGATGGATGGAACGATTCTCGGCACCTGGATCACCTCGTCGTTCTCTACATCATCCTCTGTACCCGGTGGCCCATCAGTTCTTTTGCGTGAGTACTCGCCGAAGCAATTCGCGAGAGAAATGCTGAAGCAAACTACCGCTACAGATTCCGGCGTGACCATTGCTGCTCGCGAGCCGTTGACCCTCTACAGCCGCTCACTTGGAAATAGGGCTGTAGCCAACGACGAGTATTACAGCACTATTCGTCTCAATGATATCAATTTTATCGGCTACTGGTGGGTGGTGGGGAACGCCTTCATGGTGGTTCGCGTGAATGAATTCGACGGGTCGTACGATTTCCGTTCATTCAACACTGTCAACGAGCCGGCGCAGGCAGACAGTATGGTAACGTATCTGCGAAACACACCCAACGGCAACTTTCTCGCCATTTCGGTTGTCTATGACGGGCGAACAAATGTCACTGAACTCCTGTACGACGCAATTCAGTCCCTTGGGAGCACATTGGTGCGCCAGGTGCTTCCCGGCCAATCGTGGGCGTTCATCGGTCGGAAAGGAGCGAACGGGCCAGGCATGGCGGCGCTGGAATCCTTGACGAATGACAGTGCCGTGGTAAGCCTGCAGATTCCCAACTACTATAGCATTGGCGCAGGTTCGGTGACCACCACGGACATTCCCATTCCGTTTTCCTGGGGATCGCTCGGTTGGCAGAATAATGTACATGCTGACGGAAGAACAGATGCCAACCTTGCATTGCTGGGAATCCGTCGCAATGGACAAGCGGATACTCTTCGCGTGGTTCCCAGTGACAGCACGAGCATCAGCATCAGTTTCCTGGATCCGCATACGTCGGGTCCAACATATCAGGCTCTTCGGCTCGCCGGATTGCTCTCAAGCTCCGATGCCCTTGTGACGCCATCCCTGAAGGAATGGTCACTATACATGATGCCGCCCGCGGATCTTGCCATAAGCGCACGAACGATTGGGAACCAGGAGGTTTCTGTTGCCAGGGGAAGCACCCTGGACCTTCCGATTACCGTTTACAACATCGGGTACAGGCAAGCGGATAGTGCCCGGGTTGTGGTGTCAGTATACGACAGGTACAACCGTGCCCGGCCCGTTGCATCAGCTGCAATTGATTCGATCCCGGTTGCGGGATCACGTTCGTTAACCATTCCAATTTCTACGACGGAGTTTTCCCGCCGCGTCACACTACAGATAAGCGTTTCACCTCCCAAAAGGGACAAGGATCTTATTCCCGGAAATAACGTTGCCTACCACTCTTTCACCGTCATCGGTGGGCAAGCGGATGATATGGAGGTCTTTGCCGATGGCGTGCGTCTCATGGATGGGGATTTTGTTTCGTCGGCGCCCAGGATTGTTGTTCGGCTACCACGCTCCGAGTCGGAGTCCCCTCGGTTCACCGAGTTCTTTGTGGATGACAAAGCCGTTGGTCAGCCCACACCGGGAATTCGAGAGACCCGGACGCAGAGCGTGAGCGAAGAGGTGGCGTTTGTTGCCCAACTTGCCGAGGGTCGACACGAGTTAAGAGTTCGCAGCATGCAGGCGAGCGTGCTTGGTGGGGTTGACACTGCCGACTACCGCATCGTGGTTCGAGTGATGAATGAACTGCAAATCCTGCAACCATACAACTACCCGAACCCATTTTCTAGGGATACATACTTCACTTTTGTTGTGACAGGATCTCGTCCACCTGAGGAACTGACAATCAGGATCTTTACCGTCACTGGCAGAAAGATCAGACAGATAGCCGTACCGGGCAGTAATCTGCAAGTTGGATTCAACAGGATCTACTGGGACGGGAGGGATACAGACGACGATGAGGTTGCGAATGGCTACTACTTCTACCAGCTCACAGCGAAAGGTCAAGGGAAGGTTGAAACGGCGATTGAAAAGCTGGCCAAGGTGAGATAGAATGTCGCTGACGCTTTCGACAACCCCCGGGATTAAGCAATCTCGGGGGTTTGCATTTTGTGCGGGTCCGCTACTTTAGTAGAATCATCCGCCGTACGGCAACGTGGACCCATCCAGAGTTTCATGATGTTCACCAGTCTGTCGCACCTCGTCCACAAGAGTAGTAATCTTCCTTCCAAGAATATCAAACACAACGAGCCTGACGCTGCCTGGTGAGGAGAGTGAATAAGAGATCCTGGTCGACGCGTTGAATGGATTCGGATAGTTTTGTCCGAGAGAGAAGACTGAGGGAAAACCGATTTGTGGATTTACAGCCACTGGTATATCAACGCCGTCATAAATGAGGTTTGTGGGGCCGGGAGACGAGAACACGACATGCCCCACCCACGCACCCGAAGGGCCTTGCCTGTGCGCACCGACAGCGGGGCGCAACGCACCCGTGTCTTGAAACCTGTTGACCACTACCGGTACCGCGTTACTGATGCCTCCAAGATCGGTACTAGTCTTGTATATGATGGTGTCTGGTGTGGCTGTTGCAGTGTCCGATACGACGCGGTAACTGACGTGCCACTGGTTTTCCGATCCCGAGCGACTGTAGGCTGAGTTGGTGAGGTACTCCTGTTTCCCCGAATCGCTGGACAGGCTTCCGGTTGCCAACGTTCCCCATCGATCTGTTGTAAAAACGTATCTGGCATCCCATTGTGTCTGGGGACCTGTATTGCGGGTATATGTCAAGAGGCTGGCTTCATCCATCGTGGAAACGGAAAGAGAAGGAGCGAACTCATCGGCGAGACTTGTGGTCACCGCACGGAATACCCAAGTCCCTGAAAATGTTGTGGAGTTCTTAAAAAGCCGAATGTCGTTGTCACCCGCAGAGAATCTGCGCGCAAAGGCAACAAGTACGGTGTCCCCCGTTCCCAGCCCGGCTTGAACACCGATGGACGGAAAAGCGTCCTCCACTCCAAAGGAGAATGTTGTATCGTCCACAGGCCATGTGTTCCCAAAATCGGATGAACGAAATGCCGTAATACCTCTGGACCTGCCGGTTGTCGGAGTAATCCTCTCAGCTGCACCGTAATGCCATGTGGATGGAGGGGAGTAGGCGTATCCGTCCGTCGTAAGGGCGGGGTTCCGGTACTCCGTTAGCGAGTCAGCCGCGAAGACAGTACTTGTTCTCCAACCGGATCCATCGTCAAGAAAACTCGTCCACAACAAGCTCCCGCCGGGGCTAATGGGTGTGGATTTAAGAACATAGAGAAGGCTCACTACCCATCTGTTGTCCGAAGTGTCGGTCACGCAAAGGGCGAACGATTGATAGCGGAACGACGAAATCTGCACACCATTCACCAGCGACCAGGAAAAGCCAGAATCGGTCGACTTGAAAACTGCGATATTCGAACCGGAGTCCCCGACAGCGAGAATGGCCGCGGCGTACACTGCGATTTCCCGATTGTTGCCCGCAAAGCGGAGTGTCCCCTGGTACACCGTGATGTCATCACCCCAGGAGGGAGATTTGTATGGCGAAAGCGAAGAAACGACGTCAGAAGGTAGAGGGGCGACGCCAGAGGAAGAACCGTCAGTCCAAACAACAGAGCGGTTGGAAGTAGAGAACTGTTGAAGGTGCTTTTGAATGAGAGCCGCCGAACGGTCATCACCGCTTCGTCGGGCTATGAGCAACTCTGCTTCAAGTCTAGCTCTTTCGGGTTCGACGCGCTTGATCAAAACTCTATCCACCTTTCCCGTTTCGGGATCCCGGAATTCAATGGACGCGTTGCCTTGACTCCAGGAGTTAGAGGGCAAAGCGAACAGGAAAAACAGAACGACACACAAGGAATTCTGCATGGTGAGTAGAGACGCGTATCCGTAGTGATGTGAAATCGCTGCAGGAGAATATACCCACCCTATGAACGACATTCAAGCCGGAGAAAGCGTCAGGAAACAAATCAGCCCCGACGGTGAGGGCTGAAACTAGACTCGATGTTTGATTGCTTGATCAAGACCATCTTCTTCAATATGTGATTGGCCCAAATCAGCAGCGCCCTTGCAAAGCGTTGAGACTTCCTGTCCGAGTGCATGGTTGAGAACGAGAGCAGTTGACCCGGAGATCGCTACTGAGAACCTGATCTCCATGGAGTGGTTGAACGGATTCGGGCAATTCTGTTCCGGACGGTTCTTCCCACCTCCTTGGGTTGGTTAATTGGTAGTGTGCTTGAGCCCCACGGTACGCGTGTTCACAACCATGTTCTCCAGGAAGATGGTGCGTAAAGTTCTATACTCTTTATGGAGAGTCATGCAGTAGGTGCGAAGAATTTCGAGCTCATCATCTTCGGTAAGCTCATCGATCGTTAGTGTTGCCAGACCCTCTTCTTCAATTCTGTGTCTGATCCTCGAAAGAACAAGAGCGTGGAAAAGCGGG
>JAERML010000104.1 GCA_016844425.1 Bacteroidota bacterium | reverse complement strand
GCCGACCTTGAGCTTCCCTTTCGCTGCCCATTGCGCCATCCGCGCGGAGGTACCGGTACCGCATGGTGACCTGTCAATCGCCCGCTCGCCATAGAATACGGCATTCCGCGCGTGTGCTTCTGGGTTTTTCGGACGCCCTGTCCACTCGATGTGGCTCAGGCCCTTGATGGTTGGGTTCTCGGGATGAACAAACTGGTACTTTTCATTGAGCCGGCGGCGGAGAATCGGACTCAGGCGCAGGATATCGCCAGCGCTCAGGTCTTCCATATCCTTGTAATTCTCCTGGGGATCAACAATCGCATAGAAGTTGCCGCCGTATGCAACGTCAACACGGAGGAGGCCAAGGTCCGGGCATTCGACTTCGAGCCCGGTGCTATGAAGATACGATGCGATATTGACAATACGAACGGCTGAGACATGAGTCCCCTCCATCGTATAGTGTGCCTCAACAATACCGGCTGGCGTTTCAATCCGGAGTTTCCCCGCAAACCGCGGTTTCACCAATCCATGTTCGATAATCACCGTCACGGTGCCGATGGTTCCATGTCCACACATCGGCAGGCAGCCGCTTGTCTCGATGAACAGAAACCCGATATCGGTATCCTCACGCGTCGGGGGATACAAGATACTCCCCGACATCATGTCGTGGCCGCGGGGTTCAAACATCAGCCCCGTCCGGATCCAATCATACTCGGCCATGAAGTGCTGGCGGCGCTCACTCATGTTCTTCCCATCGAGAAACGGGCCACCGCCAGTTACCACGCGGACCGGGTTGCCGCACGTGTGAGCATCAATACAGGAGAATGTTCTCTTCGACATTGTGTTCTCGTTCGATTGACAATTACGGAGCGACATAGCACGTCTTCACCGTCGTATAAAACTCAATGGCGTATTTTCCTTGCTCGCGGCTGCCGTAGCTGGAGGACTTTCTTCCGCCAAACGGCACGTGGTAATCCACCCCCGCCGTCGGGAGATTTACCACTACCATCCCCGCGTCTGCATGCCGTTTGAAATGCGCTGCGTACTTAAGGGAAGTCGTACAGATGCCGGAGGTTAGGCCAAATGGCGTGTCGTTGGCGACGGAAAGGGCTTCGTCATAATTCTTCACGCGTATCACTCCGGCCACCGGTCCGAAGACCTCCTCCCTGCTGATTCTCATCGTATTCGTTACTTCCGTCAGGAGGGCAGGAGCCAAGTAGAAACCGTTCTTCGCTCGCTTCACACGTTCGCCCCTCGTTAGTCCGGCTTGCGCGGGTCGATGTACGACCAGGCGAGCTTCACATCGATATAAAACAATTGATCTGCCACTTTGAACTGCATCGGGTCGAGATCGCCAAGCGTCATCGTTTGCCATGTGGTGGTAGGTTGGATGAACTCGAGCTTCCCGGGGGCCGTTGTGACTTTCACAGGCATTCTGAAATCAGCAACGTCCGCGGTCCACTTGTATTTCATCGTCACGGAGTTCCCTTTCCGGGTGATAAACACATCGAGCTTCGGAATCCTTGAGTAACGAAAGTACTGATTGAAGAAGTATGAGTAATCCTCTCCCGTGGCTTTGTTGACGTAGTTCACCACATCGTCAGCCGTGATGGTCTGATGCCAAAACGTGGTCGCCAGCCCGTGCAAAGCAGACCACCAGAGCGAATCGTTGTTGATGACGCTCCGGAGTGTGTTCAACACGATCTGCCCCTTGTTGTACATATCCGGCGAGCCATCGTTGTGGACGTTGTACACACCTATGATCGGCTCCGTGTTGCCGATGCTGGTTCTCTTCGCGTTGATGTATACAATCGCCTCGTCATATCCCCAGAGGCACTCGACGTACACCGCTTCGGCGTAGGCGCCAAAACTCTCATGGATCCACGTATCGGCAACGTCCTTGGCTGTCACACTGTTCCCCCACCATTCGTGCGCCGTCTCGTGAATGATGATGAAGTCGAACTTGAGCCCGGTGGGTGACGACGGTCCTTTCGCCGACATGGATTCACCCCGATAGCCTTGCAGGTAGTGATTGCCATATGCGACCGCGCTCTGGTGTTCCATCCCCAGATGCGGCGATTCCACCAGCTTGTATCCGTCGGCGTAGAATGGATACTTGCCGAAGCGCTTTTCGAAACACTCCATCATCGGTTTCACCTGTTGGAACTGCACCTTTGCCTTCTCGAGATTGTAGGGCATCACGTAGTAGTCGAGCGTGAGAGTGTCCTTGCCGTTGACGTGGAAGTCGCTGAAGCGTGCAAACTTTCCAATGTTGACCGTGACGTTGTAGTTGTTGATCGGATTCTGCAGAAACCAGTCGAACCGCGTCCATCCATCAGGCATGGTCGTTGTCTTCCGGAGCCGCCCATTGGAAATGTCCTCTAGTCCTGACGGCACGGTTACGCTGATCATCATGCTGTCCGGCTCATCGGATTGGTGGTCCTTGTTCGGCCACCAGATGCTCGCACCCTCTCCCTGACATGTAACTGCGATCCAGGGGTTTCCCTTTTCATCTTCCTCCCAGATGAATCCCCCGTCCCAGGGTGGTCGCGTCGCGACAACTGGATTGCCTGAATAAAAGACTGTAATTGCGCGGTTCTCTCCCTTCTTCACTTTGGCCGGGAGCTTCAGAAATACCGCGTTGAACTCCCGCTCAAACGGCAGTCTCGATCCATCATCGAAGAGAATCATGTCGACGTCCGGAAGCGGATGGTGTTGGATCCCGGGATGGACTTTGTTGCCGGATCGATGCGGACGTCAAGGTAGTAATACGTAACGTCGTAGCATGCCCGTTCGGGTGTTAACATACCGTGGAGTGTATCGGCACGCGTGAACCGGGAGGGTTGAGCAGCAGCGGCATCCGTCAGAAGCCATGCGGCAATCAGAAATAGCGTAGAGCGTGAGAGCATTTGTATCACTATGAGAGTCTTTCGTTTGAAGACACAGGGAGCATTGTGCGGCAGGTTCTGGCGGATGGACCAGGCGGTGACTGCTGCGACATCAAGAAGATACGCGATTGACGTGGAAAAATAAAGAGTGTGTTTGCAATCTGACCCATCTTGCTCAAAACCACACTTTCATCGTTACCACTGCACCTGGCGACGCTGTGCAGCCTCCGGCAAGAACACCACACATGCAAGTCCGACTCCATCAAGACATGAAAGGGTCGCCGCATTAGGATCGTTCCTTTAAAAGGAGAGGCTCTTCACCGCAAGAACAACAATGCCACACCCGCTACTGCGGCACATGCGCCAAGGATCGCCCGCCATGTCAGCTTCTCTTTGTAGACAAACCTGACCATCGGCAGCATCAGAATTGGAACGATGGCCATGATTGTTGCGGCGATACCCACCTTCGTGTATTCAATGGCGATGAGGCTAAAGGAAATTCCAAGGAAAGGACCAAGCACCGAGCCGACGGCTGTAAGCCAGAATGCTTTCCTCTGGTCGTTAAACATCCGGTAGGGATTGCGAAAGCGTTTCGTCATCACCGCGACTGGGAGAAGCACGACCAGCGAGGCAATGACGCGGACGGCCGTCGCCACGAACCCATCGACCCCCCCTTCCCGGAACGCCATTTTTGCAAGAACCAGTCCGGCCCCTTGCCCTACCGCCGCGAGCACCCCATACACAATGCCCGACGGCGTTAGCAGGATCTGCTTCGAGTCGACCGTGCTACGGTCAAGCACCACGATGGCGATCCCGGAAACAGTAATCACGATTCCCAGGACACCGACGGTAGACAGTGACTCATCAAGGACAACATACGCAAGGACGGCGGCGATTGCAGGGGCAATCGACATGATAAGCATGCTGATGCGCGCGCCGAGTTCCTGGAAAGCCTTGAACAAGAACGTATCCCCGAGCGACAGACCGATAACCCCACTGATGCCAAGGTAGAGGATTTGCACACCGGACATCCTGACATCGAGGCCCATCAGCGTGATGAAGAAAACGAGATAGACCGCAGCAAGGATCAGACGCGTGATGTTGACTTGAAACGATCCAGCCTGTTTCGTCGCCGCAGCAAACACCATGGAACTGGCGGACCAGAGAAAGGCCGTAAAGAGAGCGCTTAATTCGCCGAGGAAAGACATCTGCTTAAGTCGTAGTCTTGAGTGGAACGCGAGGTGTGAAGTACCGGCCTAAAGATAGGAATCTTTCACGTGGAAAGGAAGTCGTTAGGAGTCGATGCACGGCGAACGAGAAAGACGCTCTGCAGATCGAGAGTGCAATCGAAGCCCGGATCTGGTGAACGTGTCGGGGGAATTAAGTATATTGGAGTGTACATGAACTGAGCACCACTTCCAACGTTGACGTCCGCGATGCGATGCAAATTCCTCTTTCTGTTGATCCTCTCTCTTTACCCATGGTTGCCGAACGTCGCACAAATTGAGTCTCCTGATCAGAGCGACGTTCTTGCAAGGATCGGTCCTCGCACTATCACCGAACGTGACCTGCTGGAGCGGATTGAGTTGATGCCCTGGCCGGGCAAGGATCAACCATCCATGCATGACTCCGCTGTCACCAACGCGATCCTCTCGCTTGTTGCGGAGAAGCTTATCTCCCTCGAGGCATCCGGAGTGGGTGTCGGGCAGGACAAGGATAGCCGTGCCACGTTCGCAGTATTGGAACGAGCATTTGCACGTGACGAGTTGTTCCGTCAGGAAATTGTTGCGAGGGTGAGCATCTCATCGGAGGAAATCGAGCAGGCACTTCAGCGATACGCATCTGAGCTGAAGCTCGCCGTCTTTGCGGTAAGGTCCGAGCAGGACGCCCGCTCGCTTGTCAGTGAATTCAACGATCGTTCAAATGGAACACTCCCTTCTCCGCTCCGAACGAGAATTCTCAGCCGGGATACCATCGCCATCACGTGCGGAACACTGGTGCAGGCACACGAGGACATCGCATACGGCATCGCCAGGGTGTTCGGTGCGCGAGCTTCCTACACAGCATCATCGGGCTGGCTTGTATTTCATCTTCTTGACCGACGCCCCAATCCCGCCGCAATGAAATTGAACCTCGCCGACCGTCGGGCAACCGTTGAAAACCTCCTCCGCAAGCGGAGACAGGCGGAACTGACCGTACACTACTTCAACCGCTTTATTGGAGACGGGGAGATCAGGATGGACTCCGTGCTGTTCAGTGCCATGGCGGATACCCTCCTGACGTTGATGCGGAGAAATCAAGATGCACACCGAAAGGGGACGGCGTTCGGAGTGGTGGAAACCGACATCGAGGAACTGGTCAGAGTATTTGCACGTGAGGAGGACCGACCTTTCGTGTCGCTCCGTAACGATACCGTGCGGTTCGGAACAATCCTCAGGGGAATGAACCTCCATCCTATTCAGGTCCGTTCTCTCCGGACCCGGCACTTTAAGGAAGATCTAAACCGGGCAATGATGACGGTGGCAGAAGCAGAGTTGATGTCGGAATGGGCAGTGAGACAACACTACAACGCCCACCCCGATGTGCGACGTGACCTCTCAGCATGGATGGAGGCAGCGCAGACACAAGAGATGGTGAAGAGACTTCTTGACTCACTCTCTACGCAGACCGGACAGCGCAGGGCCAAACCCGACGCGGGGGATCCCCTCGATGACTACATCGCGGCGCTTGCAAATAAATACGGTGTTGAGATAGACTTTCAGAAGGTGGGGCAACTGAAGGTCGTTCCCTTCAACATGGTCACGCGCAGATACATCGGCTTTGGTGGGACACTCCCTGCCGTGCCGCTTCTCCCCCATCTGTGGGATTGGTATGAATCGTGGAAGAAGGGAAAATCCGCGACGCCATAATCCGCAGCTGCATTCTTGTTCGACTACTCTCCTTTCACTCCACCTGCCATGATTCCGCTGATGTAGTACTTCTGCACTGCAGCGAAGAGGATCAGCACTGGAGCGATGGTGATCACCGACCCGGCCATCATCAGCTCGACGTCCTGGACATGCTCGAGTGAAAGATTGGCAATCGCCACGGGAAGCGTGTACATCGAGTCGTCTGTCATCACGATCAACGGCCACAAAAAGTCATTCCAGGTCCCCATGAAGGTAATGATCGCCAGAGTGATCAGAACTGGTTTGCAGAGGGGAAGTATGAGCGTCCAATAAATTCTGAAATCGGTGGCGCCGTCAATTCTTGCAGCTTCGATCAAACTGTCGGGGATGGACTGGGCAAACTGACGGATGAGAAAAATTCCGTACACGCTTGCCATTCCAGGAATAATGACACCGACATACGAGTTGATGACCCCCATCTTATTCAGCATCAGAAATAGGGGAAGCATCGTTACCTGCGCGGGAATCACCATCGAAGAAAGAAGGAGTTTGAAGATCGAATTACGGCCACTGAATCTGAATTTGGCAAACGCGTACCCCGCCATGGAGTTGACAACCAGGGAAATCAGCGTGACTGCAACGGCAAGAAATGCGCTGTTGAAGAGATACCTGGCAAGGTTTAGACGCGTGAAGAGGCTCAGGTAGTGTTCGAACGTCACCTCCTTTGGGATGAACGTCGGAGGAAACGTATTCGCTCCACCCGTTGGCATCAACGATGCTGATACCATCCACACCAGTGGGGTCAATGTGATCGCTGCAAGGATCACGAGGATTGCATACAGCAGTATGGTCCAGAGCTTCTTCATGATGCTCTGGACCTGCGGCTTAACCAGGTCTGGATCAACGACGCAACGAGGATGATGGCAAAGAGGATGAATGCCACTGCTGCGGAGTAGCCCATATTCCACCACCGGAATCCCTGTTCATACATCATCAGCACGATGCTGAGCGTCGCGTCCTGCGGCCCCCCCTGTGTCATCACGTAGGGCTCTGCAAAAAGCTGGATGTAGCCAATCATGGTGATGATGCTGATGAAGAGCGTCGTCGGCGCGAGCATGGGAATGGTGATGGCAGTAAACTGTTGCCACTTCCCCGCGCCATCGATGTCCGCCGCTTCGTACAACTCCTGCGGAATGTTCTGTAGACCGGCAATGAAGATGATCATATTGTACCCGAAGTTTTTCCAGATCGCCAAGAGGATGATGGCAGGCATGGCCCAGTGCGGATCGCCAAGCCAATCGATGGGATCGATCCCGACGAATGAGAGCGCATAGTTCAGCAAGCCGAAACGCGGATGGTAGACAAACCGCCAGACAACAGCCACGGCCACAAGTGTCGTCACGACTGGCGCGAAGTACGCCGTGCGGAATATGCCCTTGAACCGAACAACCTTCGACTGGAGCAACAGTGCTGTCGCAAGAGACATAGCAATGGAGAGGGGCCCTCCGACGAAAAGAAAGTAGAGGGTGTTGGTAAGGGCCTTCCAGAAGAGGGGATCGTTAACAAGGTCGATGTAGTTCTTGATGCCAACGAGACGGGCGTATTTCCAATTTCCCAACGAATAGATATCAAAATCCGTGAAACTTAGGACAAACGCCGCAACCACCGGGATGAAGAAAAAGACGCCGATCGCAATCAGAGCCGGCGCGAGGAAAAAGAATGCGATCCGTGCAGTGGAGTTACTCTTCATGTTGCGCCATCCATCGCCGTTTCTCGAGCATCAGGTCGACCGCCCGATCGAGTTCCATCGTTGCCTCATCCACTGTCATGCTGTTTGTGGAAATCAATTCAGTGACCTCCCGGATTTTCTGGGCGATCTGTTCCCATTCGGGAATCTTTGGGGTTGCCACAACATGATTGAGCTGTGTGAAGAAGGCGGAGGCATACTTGTTTTCTGCCAGCAACGGATTCCTCCAGGCTTCAACGCGCGAAGGAAGGTCGCCTGTCAACCGATAGAATTCCATCTGGACCTCCGGTTCCGAAAGATACTCTATCAACTTCCAGACCTTCTCCTTCTTCTCTGACGACTGGAACATCACAAGGCTCGAGCCTCCAGCCAACGAGACCCCGATCCCTCCGTCCGGACCGGGCAGCGGTGCCGTCATCCATTTGTCCTGCAACTCCACGGGCATTCGTCTGCTGAATTCGCCAATATTCCATGGCCCCGAAATCAGCATGGCGAACTGTCTTTGTGTCATCCCCTGATAGATGTTGGCGAACTGCTGGGCCTTGACGGGTGCGAGTCGCTCTGTGAAGAACTTGTGAAATGTTGTCATCGCATCGCGGAATTCCGTCCCGCGGAAGTTCCCGTACATATCGTTCTCTCTGAGCAACGACGAGCCCTTCTGGAGGCCAAGAATCACTTGTGGTGCCCATTCGTTGTTGGTCGGTAGGAGTATTGCGCTCTCGGCAATTTCCTGCTTAGGTCAGTGCGATAGAATATCACTCGAGTATCAACATACCAGGGAATGCCGTAGAGCGACGAATCGATGATGTTGGTGTCCCAGATACCGGGGAAATAGCTTGTCTCCTTTAGCGTGCTGGATCCTCCGAGTCGGGGATTCAGGTTCTCGATCGCATTCAGCATATGGAATTCAGGAATCCACGTATTCCCGAGCTGGGAGATATCCGGAAGCGAGTTACTTGCATAGGCCGTCAGGAGCTTTTCATGCGCGGCATTCCACGGGATCATTTGTACACGCACCTTGATCCCCGGATTCCTCCGCTCAAACTCAGGCATCAGCTTGGCGACGTGCTCTCCTTCAGCCCCCAGTGCCCAGAAGACGACCTCGCCCTTTTCGGCGCCGGCGTTGCAGCCAATGCAGTATACCAAAAGGAATGCCGCGAGGAATACTTTCTGCAGGGAGGTGTGAATCACAGCGTCTTCCTCATGAAGATGCGGGGATGTCCAAGAAGGCAGTCGTCAATGACACCAATGCGTTCATAACCATGTTTCCTATACAGTCCCTCTGCCTGGAAGTCGAACGTATCCAGTGTCGAGTAACGACAGCTTCTTGCCCGTCCTTCCGTTTCTGCCGCTATAAGGAGCTTTGCACCATACCCCTGGTTCCGCCGTGACTCTTGCACCCAAAGCGTATCAATAAAAATTGAATCGGAGTGAACGTAGACCAGAGCACCTCCAACGATCTGATTGTTCTCATCCCGGAGGAAGACCGACACGTGATGCACCTTCTCGCCAAGGTAAACAGCGTTGAATGACGCGAGCCCGTCACGGACAACGGCATCGTCATCAGGATGTGGCTGAGTCTCCACCGTAAGTTTCAATCTGGTGCTGCTCATCGGGTGTCCCCGTTCAACGGTCAGTCAGTTCAAACTCTGACTCCACAAGATCCACCGAATTCCCTCCAACGTACACCTTAAACATCCCGGGTTCCACCACCTGTTTCATATCGAGACCGTAGAAGGCAAGTTGGTCATTCTTCAGGACAAATGTCACTGTCTTCTGTTGGCCGGGATCCAACGCAACACGCTGGAATCCCTTCAGCTCTTTCAGCGGGCGAGTGACGCTGGCAACGACGTCTCTCACATACAGTTGGACTATC
>JAERML010000328.1 GCA_016844425.1 Bacteroidota bacterium | reverse complement strand
AAAGGACGGAAGAACGCGAGTCTGTTTTCGATTTCATAGGAAATGGCAGATGAAGGTGATGCAATGTAGCAATTCGATGCGAGCTTCACAACACAACAGCACGTTCTTACATCGTTTCTTCTTCTGAATAAATGATGATCTGTCGGGCAGAACGGTGACCGGTGATCTGTTCGAATGCCGCCGCATACGCGGCCAACTGCTTTCTGTACAGCAGATCGAGTTCTTTCCGCCGCTCGGGGTTGCTGACGTCATCCGTTTTGTAGTCGACAATGGCCCATGTATCATCGGTCTCTTTAAACACCAGATCGATTATGCCACTCATGATCTGTTCACCCGACTTCGCGTAGAACTCCCACTCACAGTGCTTTTCTGTCGACTGCCTTGCATCGCGTACGAGCGGGTGTTGCGCCAGTGCCGTAAATGAGCGGAACATGTCATCCCGGAATCGTCGCGGAACATCCTCTTCCTCCATCCATTGATCGAGAACCGATTCCACCTCAAATGCCGGATCTGCAACGTGGTGTTGCATGATCCTGTGCAATACAATGCCGAATCCCTTCCCCCGTGACTTCCGTTTCATCTTGAAGAGATCTGGATCAATCTCCATTACATCGTGGACGCTGACGAACGGAGATGACACGGCTTCCTGTCGTGCACGCAATGACTCCCGCCGTTTCTCCCCCGCACGTCTGGCCTCGATCATGAGGAGTTGGAGATCAACAGGATGACCCGATCTTTTCTCTGGAACGGCTGGTGCCATTTCATCCTGTAGCCGCTTCACCAGGCTACTCCGGAAAAGTGTTGGTGCAAGCCTGCCGTTGAACGACTCCGGAATAGTGCCGTCAGACGGAACACAGACAACAAGTATGTCCCTTGCTCTCGTCACCGCAACATACCGAAGTCGCTCGGCTTCACATGCTTCCTTCCGCTCTTCGAGTGCCAGCAACTCATCAGGATCGCGTGAATAGAAGCCCCCATCGTCGCCATACGGAATGAGTATCTTCCCCTCTTCCCGAAGCACGAAGCTGTCTGGCAGCACTTTCCGCGGTGTAATGGTGGCATTGGCAAGAACCACTACCGGCGCTTCCAGTCCCTTCGCACGATGGATCGTTGTCAGTTTCACGGCATTTTCGCCAGAGGGCGTAATCGACACATTGGCAAGCTGCGGGTCGTCCATCTCCATCACCGACTCCAGCGCTGCAACTGTGGAGCGAAAGGACCGCGTTTGGTCCGTTTCGATTTCGTGCAAGAGCTCAAGCAGGCGGAAATACTTCGCCGACTTCTGCAGCCCGTTGGGTTCGGCAAGCACAAGATGACAAAGGCCGGAGTTGTTGAACAACTCCTTCAACACTCCGGACGGACGGAGGTTCTCCCTCGTGTAGTGGAGGTTTCTGAAAAGTCCGAGGGCCAGTGGAAGTGTTTCACTCATTCCCTCTCCATCCGCAAAGATGCTCAAGCGCTTTCCGCCGGCAACGAAATCGAACAGCTCTTGATCAGTCACACCAATCACGGGTGACTTCAGCGCGCCAAACAATGCCACCGTGTCCGTCGGGTCATCGATCGCCTTGAGCGCGAAGACCATCCCCCGGACGTCATCACTGACGAAGAATGTCTTACCGCCGACCTCCTGGTAGGGGATCCCTGCCTGCTCGAACCTTCGCGCAAAGACTTCGACATCGGTGAACGTCTTCATCAGTACCATCACGTCACGGAAATGTACCGGACGTTCCTCGCCGGTGGCAGCATCAACAATCTGCGGACCCGTGGGAGATGTAAGCCGGAGGAGGAAGGAAATGAGTTTGGCGATCTCCAGATCGAGGGTATCCTGTTTGCCTGCCTTGCGGGTTGTGTCGGGAGAGGTGATAAGATACAGATGTGCGTCCAAGTGCGACTGCCGGAGCGCACCTGCCTGCAGAGCCGCGTACTCCGGTTGAAGCCGTGCCCGTATGTCTTCGGCGAAGAGTCCGAACGAAACATTGAAGTGGTCGTTCACGAACCTGATGATCGGCGCGGCCGAGCGGAAGTTCTTGTCGAGAGAGAGCACTCTCCCTCCCTGTTTCTCCACACTCTCTTTCGCGTGTTCATACATCGTGATGTCGGCCCGGCGGAATTTGTAGATGGACTGTTTGGGATCACCAACCCCCCGGAGCTCAGAGAGAAAGAAGACCACTTCCGTTTGTAACGGATCGATGTCCTGTGTCTCATCCACAAACAGATACTTGAAGTTTCTTTTGAAATACTCGCGCACCCCGGAGTGATCACGCAGCATGGTTCGGGCAAGAAAGAGAAGGTCTTCAAATTCCAGAGACGACGTTGCTTTCCGGTGCCGGATGAAAAACCGTTCGAACTCCCCGATGAAGCCGGCCATCTGATGGTGTACACAATCGAGGTGACGCTTGCGAACACTCCGGGTGGTTGCTTTGACTTCCTCTGTCGCCTTTGCAAAGACCTGCTGTTTCTGCGTCCAGTCTTCGTGAACCTCGATCTCCACCAGATACTTGAGCTTCTTTTTTGTTGTGGTGCCATTGGACAACAACGTGTGAGCGCGCCGGACAAATTTGAGTCGTGCCTGACCCGCCGCGGAAGTACTATCCGCCTTGAGTACTCCCACACCGGCATACATGTTTCGCACAAGACGCGCCACCCTGTCAAACGACTTTGTGATATCTCTGTCTCCCACGGGTTGCGCCTCTTCGGTGTACAGCTCCAGGTCCGGATTCGTGTATTTGATCCTTGCCACTTCCTTGATTGCGTCAAGCGGAACGGATGCATCCACAATGAACTGGAAAAACGCGTGTCGTGCAGCCGCCGACTGGAGAATGAATGTGGCCCAGGCTTCGTCGAAGGCGGACACCACATTCCCCTCTGTGTTCATCTCGAACTTCGGATCGATCCCCGCTTCCACCGGTCGTTCCTTCAACAGAGAGAGGCAGAAACTGTGAATGGTACCGATGGGCGCCAGTGGAAGATACGCCAGAGCATCCCGCACTCGTCGCCGTTCCACGTCTCCCATGGTGACGCCCACGCCCTCGCAGGGAGAGTAAACGCCGGTCGCATTTGCCTTCTCCAGTTCCTGTTGGATCTTGCTCTTCAAGCTTGCCGCACCTTCGTTGGTGAAGGTAATGGCTACGATTTCCCTGATGTCGGCACGACCATTCAAGACGATCATGATAATGCGGGATACCATCGCGGTGGTTTTCCCGCTTCCCGCACCGGCATCGACAAAGAGTGTGTGCTCGAAATCGGTAACGATGAGTCGTCGGCTCTCGCTGTCGGAGTATTTCGCCTTGTCGTTCATCGGAATCCCTGCGGGATCTCTTCCTTCTGAATCGACTTCAACGTTGCGTGATGGACATCGTTTGCTTTTAGTTGGTCGGCAAGCTCTTTCTTGCCCTTCAGGCAGACGGCAAGATAATCGCACCAACTACAAACGCCGCCGTTGTACTTGAGGTCTGCCACCGGAACGAAATTCCCGTTGCGCAGCTGTGCAATAATCTCCGTCAGCAGCGCAATGAAATGCCGCCTGTGCTTCGAATAGTCCACTTCATATTGTGTGAACCCCTGGTCCTCTGAGGTATAATAGAAGCGGAACAACGGCTCGGTGATTGCGGGATCGATTTGACCGACGATTTCGCTGTAGAGTCCGGCCTGGATCAGGCTCCCGCCGTCGAATGGGCGTGACGGAGGAGGATACTTCGCGCGCCCCGTTTTGTAGTCGTACAAGATATGCCGTTTGCCCGACCGATCCACCCGGTCAACGGACCCACGGACGCTCAGAGACGAGCCATCGGCAAGAGTAATGATTGCAGGTGTGCTTCTCGTGATGAGTGGCTCCCTCCCTTCCTTGGCAGGCATGTGAAATGCAAGCTCGACGTAGAGGCGGGTGTCGGAGTTCAAGGTTTCGTTTTGAAGAAACAGCTCTGCATCGCGCTGCAGCCGTGCCAACTGGCTTTCGTAATGGACAGGAGAGGTCACCGGATGCGAGAGGATGTACTCTTTTCGCACCTCATCGAAAACCTCCCCGAGAACC
>JAERML010000327.1 GCA_016844425.1 Bacteroidota bacterium | reverse complement strand
CACCCGTTCGGTATTTACTATCGCTACAAGTTCCGCGTTACGCTTAATACCGACGACCGACTCATGAGCGATACGACAATGACGAAGGAGTTCAAAATCGCACAACAGGTCTTCAAAGTGGGGCTTGATGAGATGGAGAAGATCACCATCAACTCCATGAAGAGCGCATTCATTCCGTACAACCGCCGCATTCAGATTATCTACGATGTTATCAAGCCCGGATATGCAAAGGCGAGAACTCGCCTGAAAATGAAAAAGGCCTGACGAATCGGTGAGAGGGATGATGGCACGGATGGCGGTTCTTCTGTTCTTTGCGGGATGTGGCGCATCTGTGTACCCGTACAGGGTGATGAATGACGGTTGCTCCTGCGAGGTTTTCCGCAGCACTGATGAAACAGCGGGTGTTGTGTATTCCTTCTCCGCGGTTTACAGCATCAACGGATCAATGAAAACCCGGATCAGCGTATCCATACAGAATGACAATCCGGACACGCTTGACCTCTCGGTTGCCCACGTGAAGATTTCATCGCGCAATGTTCCATACCGATACAACAGCAGGTTCCTTCCAGTCATGATTCATCATGTTCCTCCGGGAGAGGAACGAACATTGACTCTCGAAGGAGAAGTGGAGGACCTCAAACAGCCCGACCCGTGGCTCCAGATTGCCGGCGAGGAACTCACCGTGACGCTTAAAGGCATGCGCATCAACGGAGTCCAGACGGTAACGCAGGTCGTTCGTTTCGTGCCTCACAATCCGAAACTATCTTCATAACGAGCTGTGAACCTGTACATTGTTCGCCATGCAGAAGCACTGCCCGTCGGCGGGATCATCGCCCGTGACGCTGAAAGGAAACTGTCGCCCCGCGGAGGAGAAGACGCGGCGTTGATGGGTCGGGCGCTGGCGCATCTCGACCCCAACCTGGAAATCATCGTCACGAGTCCGCTTCGCCGGGCGATTGAGACAGGCGAGATCATGGGGAAGGAAATCAGCGACCATCCCACTATGCGCGTGTCCGAACATCTTGCTCCGGGGCTCAATGCCAGGGCACTGTTGCGGGAGCTGCTCGCGCTGAGTGCGGGTTCAAGCATCGCCGTGGTCGGACATCAACCCGATATGTCGAATTTCATTTCGTATCTCATTACCGGAGGCCAGGAAGCATCAGTGGCGATGAGTGCAGGCGCCGTTGCCAAGCTCATACTTGAGGACTCTCGACATCGTGCGTACCTGGGCTGGCTGCTGACTCCGGATGCAGTCAAAGTGCTGTTTACAGGATTGTAAGGAGGATGTATGAATTTGCTGACGGTGACTATTGAAAAACCTGCCGACATGAACTTCATCCTCGGCCATTCGCATTTCATCAAGACGGTGGAAGACCTCTACGAGGCAATCGTGCAGACCGTCCCGGCAATGCAGTTCGGGATTGCGTTCTGTGAGGCGTCGGGGCCAGCCCTTGTTCGCTACGTGGGCAACGACGTGAAGCTGGTTGAGCTTGCACAGAAGAATGCTATGGCGCTGGCTGTCGGCCACTCGTTTATCATCTTCATGGAGAGCGGGTTCCCGGTGAACATTCTCAACACCATCAAGAACGTGCCGGAAGTATGCCGTATCTTTTGCGCCACCGCAAACCCGACCGAGGTCGTGCTCGCAGAGACGGAACAGGGACGCGCCATCCTCGGCGTTGTCGATGGTGTGAAGACGAAAGGCATCGAGACGGAAGCGGATATTGTGGTCAGGAAAGACTTTCTGAGGAAGATTGGATACAAGCTCTGAGACACTTTGCGCACTAATTGATCCTTTTGCGTTCTTTGCGGTTCAAACCACAACAGATTGGCTAGCCGCAAAGGGCGCAAAGGAATGAGAAGAATGTACGCGAAGAAAATTGCTTGAATAAACAAGAGGGAAGTTCATGCATTTACCATCTCTCACCCGCTCTTTCATCCATACATTCGCCGGCGGCACACTCGGCGGCGCGCTGCTGTACGCGTTTCCCGAAGAGGCACGTGCGAAGTACATCATCTCAAATGAAGAGGACGTCCCGTCCGATGATGAACATTTCTGGAGCGTCGTACTCGATCAGTTCCCTCTGAAGAAAGAGCCGCTCTTTCTGAACAACGGCACGATTGGCCCGTCGCCGTATGTGGTCATTGATGCAATCAAGTCCGAGATGGAAGATGTTGACCGCAACGCCCGGTATGGTGGATGGGATGTTGTGAGGCCGAAGATAGCCAAGTTCATCAACGCGCACGACGATGAAATCTCGTTGACGCACAACGTCACCGAAGGCATCAATGTTATTGCATGCGGTCTACCGCTGAAGCGTGGTGACGAGGTGATCATCACCAATCACGAACACGCTGGCGGTGCAGTACCCTGGCTTGCCCGTGCACGGCGCGACGGGATTGTCGTCAAACCGCTGCTGCTTGCCAACACCGCAGACGAGATCCTCAACCGCATCAACGACCTCATCACACCGCGCACGCGGGTAATCGCAGTTCCTCATGTCACCTGCACCATCGGACAGGTTCTTCCCGCAAAGAGAATTGGCACACTGGCTCACGACAAAGGACTGTGGCTGTTTCTGGATGGAGCCCACACACCGGGCATGATGCCGCTCGACGTAAAGGATCTTGGCTGCGATTTCTTTGCCACGTGCGGACATAAGTGGATGATGGGGCCGAAGGGGACGGGCTTCCTCTACGTTCGAAAGGAAGTGCAGGATATCGTCGAGCCGTATTGGACCGGCGCGCTTGCGGACAACGGCTGGGATGTGCTGAAGGGAACGGTGGACTTCAGGAAGGACGCGCACAAGTACGACTTTGGAACCCAGAATGCCGCGATCTATGTCGGTCTCGGTGCAGCGGTTGATTTCGTTTCTCATATCGGCATGGAGAATATTGCACGGCGCGACCAGGCGCTTACCATGCACCTGCGCAGCGGACTGAAGAAACTTGGTGACAAGGTGGAGATCCTCACGCCCGAGGAACGGGGCGGGTATGGTTCCGTGCTTGGCTTCCGACTGAAGTCGATGGCGTTCGACAAGCTGCAGCCGTACCTTCTTGAGAAGCACAAGATCATCTCTCGCGGGGTGCCGGAGAACGGTGTGAACTGCAACCGGCTCTCCACACACATCTACAACAACTTCGACGAGGTCAACAGGGCCATTGAAGCAATCACGTCGGTGGCTTAGTCTTTCTCAATACATAAGGAGGCTCCCATGAAACGCATCCTCACAGTCCTATTCCTCAGTTGCGCTCTCGCAGCGACGGCAGTTGTTCCTGCCATTGCTCAGAAATCGCAAAAGAAGGAAACCACGCAGGCACAAAACACCATCAAAGACATTCTGATGCAATATGTCGGTAAAGCCACCAACCTCGGCACGTTGAAGAAGGTTGCGGCTGACCATTTCGTGCTGGAAGAAGAAGGGAACACGGTGATGCACCCGCTCTCCGCACTCCACACCATCAAGCTGGTGAAGAATGAAGAGAGCGGCGAGATGAAGATTGAGATCAGGCTTGTGGGTAAGGATTGAAACTTGTAGGACAGGCATTCCTGCCTGTCCACATTGAAATCCAATTGGTCAGACAAGAATGTCTAACCTACCAAGAAAGTCGAAGAGATCATGAGCGGAAAACTATCCATTCTTTTTGCAGCCACTATCTTTGCTGGGTGTGGCCCGCGTGAGGAGGATGTCCGCAGGATGGTGCGGGAAGAGATGGGGAAAACGATGCAGCGACAGGTGGTGTCTCCCGTGCAGGTGATGGGGCCGTACAGTTCGGCTGTGAAGGTGGGGAATTTCCTTTTCGTCTCCGGACAAATCGGGCTGGACCAGGAGACCGGACGACTTCGCAACGAGAACATCGAAACGGAAACACGGCAGGCGCTGGACAACCTGGACCGGATTCTGCACGCTGCCGGCTATGACTCATCGGACGTTGTGAGTGCAACGGTCTATCTCAAGAACATGAACGACTACGCGAAGATGAACCTGATCTACGGCGGATATTTTCAGGAGAATAACTACCCTGCGCGTGCTGCTGTGGAAGTGAGTAATCTCCCGAAGCAGGCGAACGTGGAGATCGCGGCAATTGCTTTCAAACAATAGGTC
>JAERML010000103.1 GCA_016844425.1 Bacteroidota bacterium | reverse complement strand
TAAGGACCGTTTCATGGAACTCTCCGTAATCGACAGACTGGACAAAAAAGCCGAGCACTCCATATTCGCCGTCCCACGGCCTGAATGCAACGCTGCCGAATGTATGATTGATGTCGGCAATCCACTGGGTCCTGCCAACTGAAAAGTTGACGTTGTGCTCCAGCCTGGCAATACCCGCCGGATTGAGAAACAGCGAGGACGAGTAGCCTTCCACAGCAGTCATTCCGCCGCCCAACGCCGCAGCGCGCGCGTCCGAAATAACGTTCAGGAATTTCATACCTGTCTGTGCAAGCTTCTGCTGGCTCAATGCGGTGATGTTCAATGAGCAGATCATCAGCACCATACAACTGCCCATGTGATATCGAGTTCTCATTGCTGGCCTGTTTGATTGATTGCCCGGTTACCGGATGACCACAAACTTCTCAATGGCCTTGTTGCCATTGTCCAGATCTTCCACGACGGCGATGTAGACTCCGCTGACCACAACCTGGTTCGAGGAGGTCACTGAGTTCCAGGACGCATCCCCGCTGCCATCTGTATGGAGAATCTCCTTGATGAGTTCGCCAAGCTCCGTATAGATCTTGATTGTGCAACGACCCGGAATATTATAGAATGCGATCTTGTCCGTTTCACCTGGAAACAGCAGAGAGCCTTCGTCGCCAATTTTGGAATAGGCAGACACAACATAGGGGTTCGGCACGATACGAATTTGGCTACCACCAACACCGGTATTCCCGAGAGGTTTGAGAGCTGGGCCCGCCGGACGTCTAAGGAACGCGGCATCGTACGCCTGGGTGTATATGCGGTTGCTACTCAACGCGACACCGGGCGGAGTCAGCCCTCCGCCAGTATTTGCAGAGGCTTCTCCGACTGCCTGCATATAGTAGTAGTACGACACCCCTCGAACAGGTGTGAGATCGTCATACGAGGTGGCAGACACGGGAAGCTCGGCGATCAAGCTGTCTCTGCCATAATACGCACCGACAGTACGATAGAGCCGCCATGCCACAACAGTTGGTCCGCTACCGTACGAAGTCCATGAAAGACTGATCTTGTCACCTCCAGAACTTACAGTGAATGACTTCGGTGGCAGCGGCGGCTGTGGAATGTTATAACCGGACTGATAGTTTGCAATGGCTCTTCGAAATGTCAGGAACAGAGAATCTTTACCTGTGAGGAACGAGTCATTCTTTGCCACCGCGCTGATCGCCCCAGCTTTATATCGCGAACCAATTGAGATACATCGCGCTCGACTCAGCCCCGATGCTCCTTCCGCCATGATAATGCGAATGCTTTGTCCTGGACCAATTGTGTAGGGCCCATAACCATTTGCGCTCGACCAACCACCGGATGCGCCGAAAGTTCCGGGCAGCGAAGGATCGCCGGTAGGGTTGTTGAAATTCCCCGACGGTTCAACCCGATCTGCATGACGCGGGTTTGCATGGCCGCCTTCCATCCACGCATACTCCTGTGCCATCTTAGCCGTGTTGAATTGGTCGTTCGCCGAGTTGAGCGGATCATCGGAACCCATATGCGTTGTCGTGCGCGGTTGTGCTGCATCATCGGTGCTGTCCGTGGCGCTCCGCGATGCGAGAATGGTCGCCACACCAACAAACTGCGCGTTACCCAATCGACCGACTGTATCTTCTGCGTCGATGAATTTTTCGGTGTCACGCCTGAAGATCGGACCGCCAAGATTATCCCAGGCAGTAAACACAGGATACTTTCCCTGATATGCAAACTGTGCTCGTACGTTCTGGCCGGGCGGATCGGGTTTCACGCCATCGCCGCGAGTGTCGTTCATCGTGTTGATCCCCCAGCCGGTCGCGTTGCCAAACTCATACCTCGTCTCGCGACAAATGGCATAACGATACTGGTAGAAGAAGTAGACCCCGGTCAAGGTATTGTTGGGGAATTCGATCTCCGCATCATCGTCGGCGTTGCCAGTGTTCGTGAAGGTGTAGTCGTAGATGAAATAGTTGTCATGGTAGCCCTGGCTGAATCCCAGAATCTTGCGGGTCATCGTGAGGCCGATGGATGTGTTGACCTCGTTGATGATCATCCGATCGGCTTTCATTGTCGGATCCACGTCCGTGTTGTCAAGCGATTTGCCTTCGGATATGGCGCCATCGACATAGACGATTGGTGGATCGACCTGACTGATGGTTTCAAAACGTGTCGGGAAGAATCCTCCATTTGGGCCCGGACCAACACCACTCACGCGGGGCCCAATATGAATGACTTTCTTCGTGTATGTGGTTCCTGTTTCATCACGGAAGTCCGTGCAACCAATCCACAACCCCTTGGCTGCCTCCATATCCTGGTACCTGTAGATGGCCGGCCATTGGAGCCCATCTTGCTGCTGCGGGCGCACGCGACCCTCCTCGATCTCGCAGCCCGTGTTTGCAAACCAGCTATGCAGTGAACCAACAGCCATGAACCGCGCCTCGAACTGTGCGTGCACATCGACCAGAGCGAGAAGTGTGGCAACCAATGAAAGGCTAAGTATGCGAAGCTTCATAGTTCCTCTGAACAGGTTGTTGTTGACACAACGAATCTCCGGGACAAGCAGAGGCTCTCTAGAATTCAAATGACACCCTGATCCCGTAATAGAAATCACGGGGGTTCAGAAAAACGAATGTGTCAAGGTTTGGCATATCGATGTACGCCTTGTCATCCAATGCCTGCTGGAGCTTGTCACCCGGGACATCGACCCAGCTTCCACCGACATATTGCACCCAACGGCCCGAGGATCGATCATGGTAGAACGCACTGGGCGCAGGAACGGTCACAGTCCCCAGGCTGGCGACGGAGACCATTGGTGTGAAGACTCCGCCCCGACGATAATCGCCCGGCTTGTCATCACCCGGGAAGTTCAGATATCCAAACTTCGCCTCGATCTCATTCCCCGCAATCCCCTCAGGAAGGTGCAGCGATTTCATATAATCGTCAAAGTCCGTGCCGTTGAAAAATCCGAAATGACTCATCCGTTTGAAGTTCAACGCATTGGAAACGTCGATAAACAGCTGCAGGTTGAGTTTGTCGAACGTAAAATTCTTCGAGAAGCGCAGGTCGATGTTCCAACTGTCGGTCCACTGAACATTGTTGCGCGCACTCACTGGGGCCACGCCACCTCCACCGCCCCATGTAAAGTGGCTTCCGGAGCTATACGAGCCAACAACATTGAGTTGAAAATCTCCGATGATCGGACCAAGATCCTCAGGCGTCTTGAAGTTGACATTTGCACGTCCGTATGGCTGCGGGACCGGTGTGTCTTGTGATACATTCGTCTTCTCCTCGTCACGCATGGTAACGGGGTTCTCATAGTACTTCTCACGTCCGAAATATCCACTCGTATTTACGTCGTAGGTGTAGTTGACGAACCCCTGCACCCATGAGCCGCGATTGCGGGACAACGTCACCTCGAAGCCACGAATGTCCTCGTAGAGATTGCTTGTGCTGACCTGGTAGTCCACCTGACCGTTTTTGCTGATGTACTGCACGAGCTTGGTTTCCTGAGTCACATCCTTGTAATACCCTGCCACGCGGATCAGGAATTGATCGAGGATGCTATGTTCGTACCCCAATTCGTACGAAACAGTTTTGGGGAGTGGGTTATTGGGATTTGCGAGGCGAATAATGCTGCCGGCTGAGGATTCACGACGGATCAGGAAAAGATTCTCGGGGAACGGCAACGACCGGAAATGGCCGTAGTTGAAGAAAATCTTTGAGTACTCTGTGATCGGAAACGCAATCCCGACACGGGGTGAGAACGTGATGATCTTCTCCGTTGGAATCTTCTGGAAGGCGGTGTCAATTCCAAATGAACGAGTGCCTGAGAATGCCTTGTCGTAGGGACCATACTTGTACCAACTTCCGCCTGCATATGAGTAGTCAAGACGGACACCAAGATTGGCGACCATGCCTGCATACTCCAGCTTATCCTGAAGATACGCTGCGCCTTGCTTCGGGAAGGTGTGCCACACGGACGCTGACCGGCCTGACGGCAAGTATGTATCGACCGAGCGGTAGTTGACATTGTTATCAGTGTAAACGAATTCGAAGCCGCCCTGGAACTGGTTATGCTGGTCGAATTGGTTCGTAAAATCGCCGCGAACATTATATGTGGCAACGACTGTACTGTCACGGGAATTACTCATCCCTACCCCCATGCGCATTCCACCCCCAATGCCGTTGCTCGGAAGCGGCTGGAACCCGTATGGCGCCTCATCGACATAGTATGAGTTGCCAAACTTGTAGACCTTCGCCGTGTCGCGTGCGCGATCCGGATTTGTGTCGTACTTCGTCTGGTACCGATGGAGGCTCAGACTATAGAAAGTTGTTGGATTGATCACGTGGGAGAACTTCGCGCCGACCATGTTCCCCTTGACCACTGTCGGTGCCCAGTAGTCCGTTCCAAAAATTCGTCCATCAATGTAGCTCACACGATCGACCAGGTTTGCAATGCTCGATGGCGAAGTAAATACGCCATCTGAACCGGTGTTGTTATTTGTAGTCCCTTCACCCCGCGAGATCAATCCTTCCACCATCAACTTCATGTTGGAGCCAACATCGGATGTCAACTTCAGCTGACCGACATAGTCATTGTACGAATCACGCGAGAGTGGAATCAGATATGCATCCCTCGATTGCCGGTAGGATGCAAAGAAGCGCAGGTCCCCCAAGTATTGGCTGACAAATGGGAAAGGACCTCCGAACCCTGCATCGATATCATAATCATCCTTGGATATCTCTACCTGACGCCGATGCTCCCATAAGAACAATCGCTGGGCTGCTTCTGGAGTGAGATCGTTTGTAGGATCGTTGTCCGCAAGAGTTTTCTGAGAGATGGAATTCCATCCTTCAAAGTCTTGGTACTGTTTCCGGGTATACGCGTCCCATGCCCCGCTCGTTGTGCCCGTGAACGCTACCGCAGGATCAACGAAGGGGCGAATAAAGTACGAGTTCAGATCATAGATTGAAGGACCAAAGTGTTTGGGCCGGGCGGGGCTGTACCGCGTTGTTACCGAGATATTGTAGGCGCTTGCGTTTCCTTCTTTCGTTACTGCGTTGACAAGACCGGATCGCACATTGCCATACTCGGCGTTCCATCCCCCTGTGGTGATCTGCAGGTTATCGATCGAGGAGAGACTAATCTGGGTAAACGCTTTGTTGGTACGTCCATCCCGCAACGATTGACCGTCGAGGAGAAACAGTGTTTGGTCCGCACCACCGCCACGGATGACCAATTCACCATTGGCGTTTCTTTCAATACCTGCCTGCAGTGCGACTACCGCACTGACCGAAGCTGTGGGAAGCAATTCAACATCAACGGCGCTTATGTTCGCGCTGCTGGCGGAGAGGTCCTTCTGGATGACGGGCCGCTGGGCAACAACCGTCACCTCTTCGCCTTGTACGGCTTCCTCCGTAAGTCTTATCGGAACCTGCGTCGTGAGATCGATTTCCACAGACACGTCGGCAACTATCGTCGTACGGAAGCCGACAAGCGACGCTCTGAGTGTGTACTTCCCCGGTGGGACGTTGAGTATAACGAAGTACCCATCAACATTCGTGGAGGCACCGATGGTCTTTCCCACGATGACGATGTTTGCACTGATGAGGTTTTCACCCGTGCGCGCATCAGTCACCGTGCCAACAATCTTGCCGGTGGTTCCTGCAAAGGTAAGAGTAACATATGTGAAGGCAAGAAGAATAGAGAGTATCAATGGACGCATACACGCTCTCCTCTTTGGGTGGGACTTCTG
>JAERML010000326.1 GCA_016844425.1 Bacteroidota bacterium | reverse complement strand
ACAGATCTGGATTTCCAATTTCATGTGGGGAGGGATGGAGAATGTTTATGCGGTGACGCTGAACGATGAGGGCTACCTTCTTGATTCCCGTGCAGCAGTTGATTTCACAAGCGATGATGTTGTTGCGCATGAGCTTGCGCATCAGTGGTGGGGAGACCTCGTCACGAGCCGGGATTGGAATCACCTGTGGCTGCACGAAGGGTTTGCCAACTACTTCGAGGCGGTGTTTAAGCAACACCAGAAGGGAGACGATTATTTCCAGTATGATCTGATGGGGCAGGCATCCGCAGTGACAAGCACTGAGGATGCACACGGCCGCAATCCTCTCGTCGGCAAAGACGGGTATACGGCAAACGTGTATTCAAAAGGATGCTGGGTGTTGCACATGATCAGGAACCTCCTCGGAGAGCGGGAGTTCTGGAAAGCGATCCGGTATTACGCACAGCGGTATTCGTTTAAGAATGTCGACTCTCATGAGTTCATGCTTGCGGTGGATGATGCAACCGGCAAAAATCTCGCGTGGTTCTTTGAACAATGGGTGTACAAAGCCGGCCATCCCAAACTCCATGTCACTACAACTTGGGATGACAGTTCGAAGACGCTTCAGATTGAACTGAGACAGACACAAGTGATGGACAGCCTGACCGGCGTGTTCAGGTTCCCGCTATCCATTGAATGTACGACCTCTTCAGGGGTAGTCACAACCACGCCCTTCATTGAGACGCAGACACAGCGTGTCAACGTCCCGTTGCCCGATCCGCCTCTCATGATCATCCTCGACAGAGGCAAGAACCTTCTCGCAACATTCGAGAGGAAGATAACGAAGGAGGAGAATCTGTATCGGCTGCGCCACGCTGGAGATATTGTAGACAGAATCGACGCGGCAAAACAACTGCAACCGCACAATGAGGACACGACGGTTTTCGTTGCATTGTGTGAGGCGGCACTACATGATCCTTTCTGGGCTGTGCGCAACCAGGCCGTACTTTCACTGGCATCGTCGGAGGACGATCGCGTGAAGCAAACGCTCATGGGCATCTACGCCGACCCGCACTCTTCGGTGCGTACGACAGCCATCGGAGATCTGAAGCGATTCGCAACACATGATGTCGCGGACTTTGTACTTGAGGCGGCGCGGAGGGACTCAAGCTATCTGGTGCTCGCGGCGAGCATCAGAGTCCTTGCAGAGATTGACTCGGTACGGGGCTTCGATCTTGCTGCGAGTTGTGTGGGAATGGAATCATACAGGAATATCATCCGGCGTGCGGCATTGAATGCGTTCCGCAACCTGAAGGATGTGAGAGCGATTCCATTCGCGCTTGCGTACTCCGGGATTGCCAATCCTCACGACATACGTGCGCTGTCCGCTCGTTTGCTTGGCGAGCTGGGAAAGAAGAATCTCGATGCGCGTGCCCGGTTGTTTGCACTCATCAATGATGGTCTTGCTTCCATACGTAAGGTAGCCGTCGAATCTCTCGCTGAGTGGGGAGATGTCGAGTCACAAACCGCCATTGCTGATCGCAAGCTCGTCGAGCAGGATGACAGCGTAAAGAAGTCGATTGAGCGGGTGCTTGAGGCCAGGTCGGAAGGATCGAGCTCTGATGCATCTCAGGGAAAATGAGTCACCTCTTCACGACTTGAAACTAGACAATGTTTAGTCGCTTCAACAGCGACCTCACAATCATCGCCGTCGCTCCCCAGATCGTGTGACTCCCGCTTTCATAGTACCACACTTCACGCTGCCTGCCACGGAATTCTCGAAGCTCTGTCCGTCCGTTCCGCGGGTCTGCAAAGAATGACAGCGAGACCCGGAACACATCCGCAACTTCATCCAGGTTGATTGAGAGGGTCGGCAGTGTTTCGATTACTCCCACAACAGGAGTGATAACAAAGCCGGTAGGAGTTGGAAGATCGTCCAGAATCCCCGCTATGTGTACTGCCGAAGCCGGGAAATGAGATCTGACCTTTGTGTGTTTCCACGAGTTCAGTCCGCTTGGTGAAGAGCAACTCGGCGGTGCCGTTGTCGAGAACTATGGGCATGAGGACGCCGGCGGTGTGAAATCCTTCAATGGAAATCCGTTCGCGGTCATCGTGGATCGACAGTGCTGACAGCCTTGCTCGGATTTCACTCTCTGTGAACGATTTCATCGTGAGAGAATATAGAAAAACCTATCTCATCAACAAATTCGGTCATGAATTGCAACTCCTCGATTACTCTCGTATATTGAACCAGTCGGTGCTCCTTCCACACACTATTGAGGATGCTGCGTGCGAAAGACTTCTATAGCCCTTGGTATTGTTCTCGTTGTCGCTTTCGCTTATCTCAATGCTTATGGCTGGGGCTGGGACTCCCACCGGTTTATCAATCGGTCCGCTGTATACCATCTCCCGAATCAAATGCAGTTGTTCATTCAGGATAGCTCGTTCTTTGCTCTCCATGCTGCCGATGCCGACCAGCGAAGGGTTTCCGGTGACACGAGTTTCTATGCCGAAGCGCCGCGTCATTTCATGGACATCGACGATTATCCCGACTTCCACAACCTGCCGCGCAACCTCGATTCTGTGATCGCGCTCTACGGATGGGAGCGAGTGAAGAACAACGGGACAAATCCATGGGCGACGGTCTGGAATATGGATTCGCTCGTCAACCAGTTGCGGCGCGGAGATTGGGCGCGTGCAACGCTCACCGCCTCTGACATCGGCCACTACGTGGGCGATGCGCACCAGCCGCTGCACAACACGAAGAACTACAATGGGCAATTCACCAACAATACCGGCATCCATTCGCGATATGAAACGACGATGTTGAGTTCAACGTATTATCTCCCGCAACTCTACATCGTCCCCGACTCCGTTGTCTATGTTGCCGATAAAATCAGCTTCATCTTCGACTATATTCTTCACACAAACAGCCTGATTGATACCGTTCTTCATGGCGACACGTATGGCAAAGCAGCCTCCGGCGGTCTTTTCAACCAGGTGTACTATGCGGAACTCTGGAATAGAACCGGAGAGGTTACTCTTGATCAAATGCAGCGCGGCACAAATGATCTTGCGTCACTCTGGTATACTGCGTGGGTCGATGCGGGATTGATTACTTCTTCCGGCGAGCCACCTGCAAAGACGTCTCCCTCGGAATTCTCGCTCATGCAGAACTATCCGAATCCATTCAATCCAACAACAACAATCTCGTATACGCTTCCTGTCGGCGGCACCGTCTTCCTCAAGGTCGTTGCACTCGATGGACGTGAAGTTGCGACGCTTGTGCAGGAGAATCAATCCGTGGGCGAGCACAGCGTTCGATTCGACGCGTCCCACCTGGCGAGCGGTGTCTACGTGTATCGGCTGCAGCTTGGCGGCTTCGTCCAAACAAAGAAACTCCTTCTCCTGAAGTAATCACTCTCGGCGAGTCCGTCGAACTAAATCGACGACCAGCGGAAGAACTTGTTCAACGCTCACCGATTCCACGGTATTGTCTCTCCCGCGAACCGCCACAGAATTCTCTCCGATGGGTTTCCATTCCTCCGGCCTGGTCGGTCCAAACACAGCGACCAGCGGCGTCCTGACGGATGCACAGAGATGCATGGAGCCGGTGTCGTTGCACACGACAACATCGCACACTGCAAAGTTGGCCGCCAACTGCCGCACGCTGGAAGGCGGGACAAATGTCGGTTGGAACCCGATCACTCTCCGCAGTTCCTCAGCCAACGAATTCTCGTTCGGACCCCAGAACACACAGAAGGAGGCTTTGAGGCTTGCGTTCAACCGTTCCATCAGAGACGCGAAGCACTGG
>JAERML010000102.1 GCA_016844425.1 Bacteroidota bacterium | reverse complement strand
GGAATGGTGGTAGTCCAGAGGGAGATGTTCCTCTCCACGGCGTCATATCGGGAAGAGATTTAAGCAAGGACCTGCACGGAGCTAAGAACTGGGACGTCCGAGGTGCGAACAGTCTCCGGCAGGGAGGTGTGTAACTGTGGGGTGTTCATGGAAGGATACGATCTCAGAACCTAAAGACCGTTCCGATCTGGAAGACAATGCCGTCGGTATGGACTCGGGAAGCGAACGGGGCATCACTCACCCTGACGATCGTACCGTTGTAGACGATCTGGGGGGAAGTAAACCTATTGGTCGATTCGAATTGGAGGTCGCGGAACTTCATCTCGGCGTTCAGCGCGAACCACTCGGTGAACTGGTAACTGAGCCCGCCCAATACGTGGATGCCGAAACCATGTCCTTCATCGATTGCTGGCGCCTCAACTCCACCGATGCGGTATATCCGCCTGCCAAAGTAAACACCGCCGCCGCCACCCATGTACACGCCAAACGTCGGGCCCGAGACCGGGATCTGAAAATAGCCGGTTAGTTCCACTGGGATGACACGGTAACCATCGTCAACGGGGATAGACTGCGTACTGGAGATACGGAGGCTTCGTGATGCGGTCGTTCGGATATAGTCGGCGGAGAAACCGATCGCGAGGTTGGATTCCGGGAAGAAGTACTTCAACTCTACGCTCGTCCCGAAGAAGTCCTCTATGGAAAAAAACTGGCTTCGTTGGAATGGATCTGTTGAATTTGGAGTGGGGAACAACTGGGAGCCGGTGGTGAAGTTTCCCTTGAGCCCAATTGAAAACAGACGTTCCTCGGCACGGAGAGACTGTGTGCACAACCCATACACCACGCAAAGGACCAGCATCGATGAAAATTTTCTGGCCGCCATATCCCACCTCACTGCATGTGAATCTTACCGGAAGAACGCGTCCCGGTTGTCTTCGATTTCTGCATCCTCTTTCAACTTTGCGAGCCAGTCAGTCTGAAACTTGTTACGTTTTTCTTGCAGAAGCTGCGCGCGCAACGTTTCTCTCTGCATGCCGTATGCGGCTGAATCAAATGGTGCCTGTGTAACGAGCTGGATCAAGTATGCACCGCGGAGGCTTTGCACGGGAGGGGAGATTTCTCCAACTTTCAGTCCGGAGACGGCGCCCATGAAATTCATGTCCCGACCAACTCCGGGCACCGTTCCGCCAAGTGTGAACGGTCCGGTCCGTTGCAACTTGATGACAGCGTTGAGTTCGGCGACTTTCGTCAGGCTGTCGGAGGGGGTGAGCTTCGCCTTGAGTTCCGCAGCCATCTCTTTTGCTCTCTCGATCTTCTTTTTCCGCAACGCGAGCGGTCGGATCGTTTCCTTCAGCTCGTCAAGCGGACGGATACCGGCGTCTTTCGCCTCCACTACTGTGAACACTGCATAGCCATTCGGGATCGAAAACGGCTCACCCACAGAACCGACGCCGCTCTTGAAAGCCCACCGCGTGATACTCTCATTGATCCCGATGCCGGGTACGAAGCCGCCCTTCTCCTGTACCTGTGTTTCCTTCACGTCGAAGCCATTTCCCTGCGCTTCTTTCACGAAATCAGTTTCCTTCGCCCGAAACGCAAAGTCGCGTGCAAGCTCAAATACATCATTCTTCGTTTGGGAACTGGGGGTGATGGGCAGGGCGATACTGGAGATTTTCAGCTCGCGTGAATCCCGACCATGCAGCTTAATGATGTGGAGGCCGAATTGTGTCCGAACAGGCCCTGTGATCTCTCCGGGCTTCAGGCGATAGATGGCATCCTCAAACGATTTCACCATTCTTCCGCGGGTAAACCATCCCAGATCGCCACCGCGCTGACCTGACCCGGGATCCTTGGAATACTGGCGGGCGAGTTGAGCAAAGTCCTTCCCGGATTTCGCATCCCGTGCAACGGTTTGCGCCATCGCCTTCATCGCATTGGAATCCTTCTCCCCTTCCAATGGGAACAGAATATGGCTCGCATGCACGTACTCCTTATCGCCCTTCCGCTCACCGAGAACTTTCATCAAATGAAACCCGTCGTTCTCCAACACCGGGCCAATCACATCACCCACTTTTGCCGAGAACACAGCTGTTTCCAAACCTGGTGCCATCTCGCCATGCCGGAAGAACGTCCCGCTGTCCGCTTTCTCCGCGTAGGTGTACGTAAGTTCAATAAAATCCATTCCTTTGCGCGCCCTGTCTGCTGCGTCTTCAATACTCTTTCGGACCTCCGCTGTATCCGTTGCCGAAGCCTTTTCCATGAACTGTACGTACTTCAACTTGCGGTTCGCTTCAACTTTGTACTGATCGAGATTCTCTTCATAGTAACTCTTGACATCCGCATCTGTGACCGTCACTTCTTCGTCCTTCAAGAGCAGTGCCGCGTCAAAAAGGGCATAGAGTGCATCATACTGCTGGTTCTGGTCGGCGAAGCGGCGCTGGAGTTCTCCCTCACCCACGCGAACCGAGGCGAGCAAGACACTGAGAAGCTTTTCTTGCAACCGGCGTTGGCGGAGGTTCTTTTCATAGTCAACAAGCCACCTGGACCCATAAGTTGCGTCGGCACCCTGAGGATCCTGAATGAACTGATTGGGGTTATCGAGAAACTGATCGTAGAGATCCTTGCGGAACTGACCCGTTGAGTCGACAAAGTTTCGCTTCAGATCGTCCGGGGGATTGTCGCCACGCACCCAGTCCCGGAGCTCTTGGTCGGTAACGGTAATTCCGAGCCGGGCGATCTCTTCAGACACCAACTGCTGTGTCACCAGACTCTGCCACACCTGCTCGCGCATTTGCTTCAGCTGTGTCTCGTCGGGCTCGACGCCCGTTTGCGCTTTCTGGTTGTCGCTGTACTGACGGAGAACCTCTGAGAACTCCTGATAGCCGATCTTCTTCCCGTTCACCTCACCAACCGCGTCTGTCCGGCCTGCGCTGAGGCCCATGTAGTCCATGCCCCACTCAAAGATGATGGTAATCAGGAACGCGATCAGAAGTCCGAAGAGAATCACAGGCATACTGTCGCGCATGCGGGTCATGATAGGCATACGATGAAAAAACCTCCAAAGGGGGTGGTGATGTCAGGTATGAAACGAAAGAAATATAAATGAAACACCCAGTAAATGCAATGTTTTTTTATTGACTTTTGCCAGACCTTGGTTTATATTTGTAAGCTAATTTTACCAGACTTTGCCTTCCACTTACTCTGTTCCCGTTCGTTTTTTACCCTGGAGGTTTGTAGTGCGAAAGAATCGAAGCAAGATCATTCTCATTGTTGTTGCGGTGCTGGTCTCGCTGTACTTCCTGTATCCGACGTACATGGACTACCAGCTGCACAGCACACTCGAACAACTCCACGGCGCCGACAGTCTCGCGTTTGTGGCGAAGAATGAGAATGAGCTCCGCGAGTATCGTCAGAAGCGAATCAAACTCGGGCTCGATCTTCAGGGTGGCATGCGTGTCGTGCTTGAGGTGAACGTATTGAAACTGCTGGAGGATCTCGCGAAGAACAAGGACAACGTCTTCACCGAGCTCATCGCCCAAGTGCGGGAAGAAGCGGGGCGATCGGAGGAATCATCTGTATTGCTGCTCCGGCGCAAGTTCGAGGCAAGAGGAATCCGGTTGAGCAGATACTACGGAAGCTTGCGTGATGACGATGAGAAAATCTTCCAGAACCTCGAAGACGAGGCCGTGAAGGCTATCGACCGAGCCATGGAAATTGTCCGCAACCGTGTGGACCAATACGGTGTCTCCGAGCCGTCAATCCAGAAGTTGGGCGGAACGCGCATTATTGTGGAGCTTCCCGGTGTCACTAAGGAGGCCGAGGTCCGCCAACTGTTGCAGGGAACAGCCCTTCTTGAATTCAGGCTTCTGCGCGACCCTGAGGTGGCTATCAAGGTGATGGAATCCATCGACAAGGTACTTGCTGCGAGTATGGGTGATTCCGCTGCCGCCAAGCCAGACACTACCGTACCGGCAGACCAGAAGACCCCCGAAGAGCTTGCTCGAGAGCACCCTTTCTTTGCCATTGTTGGAATCAGCCAACAGTCGGGCGAGGCCTTTGTTATGGAAGAGAACAGGGAAAAAGTTCGCCGCTTCCTTGAGCTCAACGATGTTCGGGCAGTGATTCCAAAGGACATGGAATTTGCCTGGAGCGCTAAGCCGGCAGTCGGACAAGATGGGGCACGATTTTACACGCTGTACCCGGTGAAGAAGACAGCGGAACTGACGGGGGGTGTGATTGTCAATGCCCGTGCAAACATTGACCCGAACACAAATCTCCCCATCGTCACCATGGAGATGAGCAGTGAAGGATCGCGGGATTGGGCACGGATCACAGGAGCCAACATCAACAAGCGGATTGCCATTGTGCTGGACAACGCCGTGTTTTCCGCTCCGGTCGTTCGGAACAAGATTATCGGAGGAAACTCCCAGATCGAGGGAATGGACAACATCGAAGAGGCCCGTCTGCTGGAAATTGTCCTCAAGGCCGGTGCTCTTCCAGCTCCGGTCGACATCGTAGAGCAACGGAGCGTTGGACCTTCGCTCGGAGAAGATTCCATCCGAAGCGGCATTTATTCTGCGCTGATCGCGACCGTTCTCACCATCCTGTTCATGCTCATTTACTATAGAACGGGTGGCGCGGTGGCAGACGTGGCAGTCGTTTTCTGCTTGCTGTTCCTGCTTGCCATTCTTGCACAGTTCAAGGGGACGCTAACTCTCCCGGGCATTGCAGGAATCATTCTGACGCTCGCCGTGGCCGTGGATGCGAACGTACTGATTTATGAACGCATCCGCGAGGAACTCACGACCGGCAAGACCATGAGGGCGGCCATCGATGCAGGGTACGCCAAGGCTTTCACAGCCATCTTCGATTCCAACCTGACGACGTTCATTACCGGCGTGATCCTCTTCCAGTTCGGCAGCGGACCGGTGCAGGGCTTTGCCCTCACGCTGATGATCGGTATTGTGGCCAGTATGTTCAGTGCGATTTTCATCACCCGCGTGATCTTCGAAGTGCTAACGGAGAAATCTGGTTCCGCGGTCAATTTCGGTTAATTCCCCAGCCGCGGTATTCGCGGCCGGACGATTTTCTCAGGAGAACGTGTAATGCGGCTTTTTGGCAAGACAAGTGTTGATTTCATGGGAAAACGGAAGATGTGGTACCTTATATCTACAGCCGTCATCCTTATCGGGATGATCTCCCTCGTCATCAAAGGCGTGGATTACGGCATCGACTTCCGCGGCGGAACAGAGCTCATCGTTCAATTTGCCAACAACGTCCAGGTGGGTGACGTTCGCTCCGCAATGGAGAAAATCGGGTTCGGCAGAGCGGAGATCAAGACCTTTGGGAGCGACAGGGACATCCTGATCCGCACCTCAGAGCCGGGGGAAGGGAACATCATCGCCGAACAAATCCGTGCAGGGTTGACGGCACATTTCCCCACCAACCCCTTTACCGTGTTGAAAGAGGACAAGATCGGCCCGAAGATCGGAGCTGAGTTGAGGCGTGATGCTCTCTACGCAATCATCGCCTCTCTTATTGCTATTTGTTTGTATGTGGCTTTTCGGTTCAAGTTTATCTACGGCGTTGGGGCTGTGGTGGCGCTCTTCCACGACGTGTTGGTTACGTTGGGCATCATCTCGCTATTCGATGGAGTTTTCAACCTGGAGATATCACAGAACATGGTCGCGGCATTCCTCACCCTGGTCGGTCTCTCGGTCAACGATACTGTCGTGATTTTCGACCGCATCCGCGAGAACCAGAAGGTGTTTCGCAGCATGGGCCTCATCG
>JAERML010000101.1 GCA_016844425.1 Bacteroidota bacterium | reverse complement strand
CCGCGGCCAATTGGTTTCTCCGTGACTTGAGCGCAGCGGCAAGCCAGGTTCCGTTCTTTTCGTAGTATGAGGGGGGCAGGCGCCTGACAGCCCGATCAATCACCTCGTCCGTCAGCCGTGCGATGACGGAGACAGTAACACTGTCCCATGCGGCCTTGTCCAAGTCAGCAAGCAGCCTGCGGTCTAGGAACCTGCCGGAGAATGTCAGGCTGTAGATGTTGTTGAAGTTCTTGTAGAAGCTCTCGAATTGCGTAATACCCATTGCCGCGATCCATGGGAAAAGCCCATCAAACCGCGCGAATGCCTGGTCACGATCACGCGGGATAGGATAGTATACGTTGCGTCCATTCTCCGTGAACCGCGCCCACCGCCACTGGTCAATATGCCTGTCCCAGTCCCCCACGAACACATCCAGCAATCGTGCTGTCAGGAAGGCACGCGAGTTTACCATGCTCTCACTACTATCCTTTTCCAGCGCCTCAAAAAGTTTCAACGTCTTGACAATTTTCTCCGCTCCGGCAAACGACACCTCGTCTTCATCACCGGCGGACGGATACTCTTCAAGCATCCCAAGAATCCCCCCGAACGTTGCACGAAATTCTCCCAGCCGCTCGTTGTCCGGAAGGAGGACGAGTGCCGGGTGAGCGTGAAGCACGCCGAGCGCATTGGCAAGTTCATCAACAACAACGGCAGACGCCGGGTGGGCCGAACTGATCTGATCCTGGAACACATCCGCCGCAAATGTAACCTGGAGCTCTGCCGGCAGCACTTTCTTTGGGTCTTTGTTCACGGAGCGGAATGCGTAGAGCTTGCCGTCGTTGCCCTTCAACCGGAGCGATTTGGTCTGGAATCCACCCCCCTGCTCGATGGGTGTGAGACCACCGGCGAATGTTGCGAGATCAAGAATGGCAACACGGATGGGAGTTGTCCAGAGGTCGCGGTAGTGCGCACCGAAGAAAATATTATGGAGCCAGCCGGCTTCGTACTCCGGACCGGGAATTACAAGGGCTGAGTCCGGCAATGGGATCGCCTCAGGCACAACTGTGGTCTTGCCAATACTTCCTTGAACGGGTTGGTCGAGGGAAAACGACATGATGCTGCAGCTCGTGAGCCCTGCGGCAACGGAAAGAACAAGAATGTAGAAGAGACAGTGCCGCATACGTTCCGAAGGAATGCTGCCGGTGTTTGGTTGGTCGGATAAGAAAAGAACGCAGGTCAATATACGAATTTGGCGGGCTTATCTGCAAGCAGTCTGAACAACAGCCAGCGCCGCGTCTGCGGACTCGCTGCTCCGATGTTCTGACCTCGCGGGACGGAAAGAATGGAACATGCCGGACAGAGCTTCCGCCATTAACTTATCCCTTTTTCGATTTCTCCTCAAGAGGACTCTTGATCCACACACACGCCTCTTCCATCGTCCTGAAAATACCAAGCAGGTACGGAGCGCCGTCTGCAAACACCTCGAACATCCTTGCAAGGCCAAATCCGAGATCGCCTGCGACGACGATTGCTGTTTTCCAGCTGGTGCCACGCAGATGAGCGGATCGCTTGCTCAACGAAGCGGCCAGGCGCAGATCCTCCACCGTCCGGTCGCTCGCCACCGCCTCCCGTAGATCCCATATTGTATTAAGATTCATATGGAAGTAGGGCTGTGTGAGTAGCTTCGCAATCGCGTCCCGGTACTCCTGCAGATCCCCCTGACCGGTGATTTGGAAGATCACGGCATCAGCGTCTGGGTCGAAGGATAGGTCGATCATTCTTTTGTTTCAAGGTCTCGAATGGAGAAGAAGTAGGAGTCCGATTGACTGATGTAGAGAGTGAAGCGCTCACGATTGAAGGAGGAACAAGATGTCACCCTTTCCGCATTTTCCAGGGGCAGCGTCCAACCGAAAATTCGTGAATGGAAAAACAAATAGCAATACATCGAGAAGAGAACTTTTGGTGGAGAGATTGGAACGACGTCACAACTGCAGCTCAGCTGTGTGTTTGACTGGTGTGTCGACCCGCCAACCTTCTCACATGAACGAAACAGCCCTTTCGCGTGTTACACATAATAGCAGTAGTAAAGACTTGCGCTTACCATGACATCGTTTCAACACATACCTCTTCGTTGTGAAACCCCTCATTGGGCGGGTTTCTTCCTCCGCTGCATCTGTCGTAGCTGTTGCTGAACGCGTCGTTCATCAACAGCGCCTTCATTCTTGCTCCAACTAATGTTCGGTCTTTTGACTCATTTCTTTGTTCTTTGATTGCTTCAATGAGTAGTGTGACTGAGAAACCCTCCTTCAAGGAGAGCCGGCTTCTTGCCCATATTGGCAACACCCCGCTGCTGAAACTGGAGCGTATTGGCAGTAGGCATCCGCGTGTTGCCATGTATGCCAAAGCGGAATGGTACAACCCGGGAGGATCCGTAAAGGACCGCGCCGCTTTGAACATAATCCTTGAGGGTGAACGTACAGGGAAACTGACCAGAGATAAAATCCTGATCGATGCAACCAGCGGAAACACCGGGATTGCCTACGCGATGATCGGGGCGGTGTTAGGGTACCGTGTCCATCTTGCTGTTCCTGAAAACGCGAGTGTCGAACGTAAACGCATTCTCTCGGCCTATGGAGCCGACATCAACTATACCGATCCGCTTGAGGGTACAGATGGGGCGCAACGTTACGTCCAAGCGAGGGTGGAACAAAACCCGGACCTGTATTTCCACGCTGACCAGTATAACAACCCGGCGAACTGGCATGCACATTACACGACGACGGCCGTCGAGATCTTCGAGCAGACACGTGGACGTGTGACGCATTTTATCAGCGGACTCGGAACTACCGGAACATTTGTCGGGACGGCACGGGGTCTCAAGGAGCGCAACCCCGCCATCACATGCATTGCCGTTCAACCAGACATGCCGTTGCATGGGCTTGAGGGTTTGAAGCATCTTGCCTCAGCGCGCGTACCCGGCATTTATGATTCGACCCTTGCCGACGAGCACATCATGGTGTCAACGGAGGATGCGTATGCAATGATGAGGCGCCTTGCGCGCGACGAGGGGCTTCTCGCTGGTGCCTCGTCTGCCGCTGCGATGGTTGCCGTGCTAAAGGTAGCGGAGACTGTGCGCGAAGGTGTGATCGTCACGGTGTTTGCCGACAGCGGCGTACGGTACCTGCATGATCCACTCTGGGAGCAGTGAAATGCTGTGCCTGAACCATACGGCGCTCCACAAAATGAAGGTCCACGCGATGCGCACGTACCCGGAGGAATGTTGCGGGGTGATCTTTGGCGAGGAAACGGAAGGGGGCCGATGCGTACACGATGTTCTCGCGATCCACAATACCGTTGACCGCCAGAGGAACCGGCGGTTTCTGGTATCACCGGAGGAGTACAGGAGTGTGGAACAGCGCGCACGGAACGAACGCACGCAGATTCTCGGTTGGTATCACTCGCACCCCGACCATCCGGCACAGCCGTCTTCGTTCGATCTCAACCATGCACTACCATGGTTTTCCTACGTGATCGTGTCCGTCGACAAAGGAATTTCCGCATCAGTCCGTTCGTGGCTCATGCGAGATGACCGCTCCACATTTGACGAGGAAGTCCTGGCGGTTGATACTGAGCCTGCTCGTTACAGTTCGGAAATAAGAAAGGAATGAGAACATGGCAACGAAAATATTGATCCCTACGCCGTTACGTGGATATACGGGGAAGCGCGATGTGGTTGAGGCCGAAGGGCGAACGGTTGGAGAGTTGCTTGAGCATCTTACTACCACCTATGGCGCATTGCGTCGTCATCTGTATGCGGAAGATGGACAGTTGCGTACATTTGTTAATGTGTATGTGAATGACGAGGACATCCGCTACTTGCAGAAGGAACACACGGCAGTCACCGACACCGATACGGTGAGCATCATCCCATCGATTGCTGGAGGTCGCCCATGATCACCACGATCGGTCGACAAGAGGAAACCATATCACTTTCCCAGGAAGAATTCAGGCGGTACGGCCGGCATCTGATCATGCCGGAAATCGGCCTCGATGGTCAGAAGAAGCTGAAGGCTGCAAGCGCCCTCCTGATCGGAGCGGGTGGGCTTGGCTCACCGGCAGCATTGTATCTCGCCGCTGCAGGCGTCGGACGTATCGGCGTCGTCGATTCTGATGTTATAGACGAGTCGAATCTTCAACGGCAGATCATCCACTCAACCGGCGATATTGGTCGCCCGAAGATTGAATCAGCAAAGGAGCGAATCGCCGGTGTGAATCCGCACGTTCAGGTCGAAACCCATCACATGCAGCTGACGTCGGACAATGCGCTGGATGTTATTCGAGACTATGATGTTGTCGTTGATGGGACCGATAATTTCCCCACCCGGTACCTTGTCAATGACGTGTGCGTACTCCTGAAGAAACCCAATGTCTACGGCAGCATTTTCAGGTTTGAAGGTCAGGCGTCAGTTTTTTACGCAGAGAAAGGCCCGTGTTATCGCTGCTTGTATTCCGAGCCCCCGCCACCCGGACTCGTTCCGAGCTGCGCAGAAGGTGGAGTGCTTGGTGTGTTGCCGGGAATCGTGGGAACGATACAGGCGACGGAAGCCATCAAGCTCATCATCGGCATCGGCGAGCCCTTACTCGGGCGTCTGCTGCTGTTCGATGCGCTCGCGATGCGCTTCAGGGAGTTGAAGCTGCGCAGGAACCCCGATTGTCCAATCTGCGGCGAGCATCCGACGATCGACCATCTGATTGATTATGAGGCATTTTGCGGCATCGCTCCGCAGCAATCGAAGGGGAAGTCAGAGAGGGAGTTCGAGATCACCGTTGAAGACCTGAAGGGGAAGCTCGACCGTGGTGATGAGGTGCTCGTGCTTGATGTCCGCGAGCCACATGAGTATCAGATCGTGAACATCAAGGGCACCTTGATTCCGCTGAATGATTTGCCGGAGCGGGTCAACGAGCTCGATTCCGCGCAAGAAATCGTTGTACATTGCCACCACGGACCGAGAAGCACCCGGGCGGTGGAATTCTTGCTCCAGGTTGGATTTACAAAGGTCAGGAATCTTGTTGGCGGCATTGATGCATGGGCAGCGCGGATCGAGCCGACCTTGCCAAGATATTAGTACGAAACAAAAGAGGAGGAATCCATGGCGTTGTATGTGGTTCATCACACGCATCCAGCAGACCGCTGTCCGGCGAAGGATGTGGCAATGGCATCAATGCTGTTAAAGCATCTTTCACGAGAGAGCGCACAACAGTTCGGCATCACTATCCAGAGTGAGGCTGTGGCCGACGGGCGCCACTCGCTGTATTTGATTCTCGAGGCCGCCAGCAAGGAGAGCGTCGACCGGTTTATGCAGCCGTTCGTTCAGGCAGGGAGTGTGGATATTCTCCCCGCCTCACCGTGCGAGGTTGTGGTACAGCGCGGGGTATGTTAGCCATGCACGGATAATGTTTCGACTGAGGACGCACCTCCTCGCGATTCCCTCGTCCCGGCACAGGGAACAAATTTCGTAACCCTTGTGCAGACCCGGCTTCCGCCGTCAAGGCAATGATGTTCTACCCCGACATCAAGCGGTTTGCCGTTCATCTGGAACGACGATCGAACACAACGATTGCTCGCACAGTCGTTGCCAAAGAACTTGCCAGGATTGTTTACTACGTCTTAGCACGACAACAGCCGTTTGAAACATTCAAGGGCATCAGGGTCACGAAGCGTTATGACTGGCCATCCCGACAGAGTCGGGACAAGCCCGTGCTGCATAACTGGAGTCCCGACACGTCGGGATCTCCCCGGCTGCTGATTGGGATGCAGGTGTGTCGCTCTACGAGTCTATCGACTCGCAGAGTCGTAGACCGGTAGGCAGGCGCAGGTACCCGGATATGCGACACGCTATGTCGTCTATTTCGCCTATCTCTCCCACAATCTACACGCCGCACACACAAAAGCAAGCCCGTGCAGTTTCCCGGCTCTCTCCATCATCAATCAATGTTCGGGCCTTGAACAACGAGGAGACCCTTCTCACACCATTGTGCAAACGCGAAAGCCCCTCGGCCCAGCACTCGCAGAAGCTCTCCTCACCGCGGACATGGCGGTAGAAGGCCTTGAGTTGCGATCTCGTTCTCTCGTTGAAGGGATCATCCTCTGACGATGCGATCAATCGTCTGCAACTCGTCAGCCATGAATGTCATCCGTTTCTGTACATCCACGGCATCCACAATCTGTTCAATCCTGCTTGCCCACACAGCCGTCTCCGCTGACGACAAAACCCGCATGCAACATCTCTATCA